>CAIUZU010000190.1 GCA_903903705.1 uncultured Helicobacteraceae bacterium | reverse complement strand
TGCACAAGTTGTCCAACAGCGTTGTGGTATCAAACATCAGAAAATTCAGTGACTTGCTTTTGCAGAGCGATACACTCAATAACTTGGCAAACAGGTTCAGAAGAGATGAAAATATTACAGTGCGACCAGAGATTAATCTCTCTAGCCGAACTCAACAGCCAAAAATAGAGATAAGGGGGCAAGATATGCAAAATATTTACGACAAACGAAGAGAAGAAAACGCTAAGTATCAAGAGGCAACACAAGAAATCAACAATCAAGAGGGAGAAAAACAAAACTTAGAAAGAGGGCAAGAAAAAGAAAGCTTTATTGATAAAATCGATAAAGCAAGTGAACTGTACGAAAGAGTCGAGGATATCCAAAGATATCTATCAGATGAAACAGGTATCAAAGATATCATCACCGATGAGAATACCTTAGGAGTATTAGAGGACATGGCATTAAACTATGATATGCGTGAAATCACTCAAGAGGCGTTAGAGTCGTTTAAACACCTAGCTCAAGATGTAGTAAAAGCACTTGAAAATCCAAGTGTTGAAATATTCAAGGATGCACTACATAAAGCGGTTGATATGTCTAATCTGTTTGATAAACAGTTAAAACATACTAGAGAAATAGAAAATGAAAGATGAGGGGTAAATTATGAATATGTTTGAATTTGCGATGTATATATTAGTGCCAATATTGACACTAATGTGGTATTACGAAAAAAAACGATTTGATATCGAGGGCATAAATTGGCATCCGTTTTCGGATAGCAGTTTTCCAAATCCCTCAAAAAGATTGAAAGGCAACTTTTGGTGGAACAACACCAATTTAAAAAACAGATTTAAAAGGAGTGCAAAAAATAATATAAAGCTTGATAATTTTGCTTTTAGTGATAGATTTAAAAGAGAGCTATCGCCGTTTAAATTCCCATTTTTTAAACCTGCTCAAATTCATATCCCAGCTCTGTCTCTTGTTGAGAGTTTTTTATTAATTGCTCCGATGAAAGGCGGTAAAACCACTACTCTTATGAATTGGATAGATAACGATTTTTACGACAGAATGCTCATAAACGAGCAAAAAGGCGATATGTTGACTAAGTTTTACAATAAGCGAAAGGACTTTATTTTAAATCCTTTCGATGAGAGAGGGTCATGTTGGGATCTGATGTCAGAAGCCATACCTATAATAGAGTTTTATATCGTCAATGCTTTAAACGAAGCCACAAAGGATGAAAGTTTTTTCAGCAGCTCCGCAAGAGAAAGATATTCACAAATCGCAAAGCTCACTATTGACATTCAAGACCCAAAAGAAAAATGGAGAGTTTTTTTAGCAGAGCTTGAATATATGTTCAAAGAGATTGAAACAGGAAATCAAAAGAGTGCAAAAGATGTAGCATCCACTATGAAACTCATATTAGAGCCTCTTCAAATGACGGCTTTTTTAATAGAGCAAGGCAAAAAAAGCTTTACAATTAGCGACTGGTACGAGAAAAAACATCAAAGTAAAATTTGGATGCTAATGAAAAATACATATAGAATCAGCTTGAACCCACTTTTTACAGGTTTTACTGCTTGCGTTGCGATGCATCAAGCATCACAACCGGAGTATGTTGTTTCAAAATCAATCACGGCGTTCTTGCTCGATGAGTACCTATCAATAAATTTAACAATGGAAGCGAGAAAGATTCTGCACACTATGACACGCTCAAAAGGCTCTGCAATTCTTTCTGCTCTTCAAAAGCTACCATCAGATGAAGAAGAAAGAGATCTGCTAATTTCAACATGTTTTGGTTTGATGATATTTTCTGTTCAAGATATTAGCACAAGAGAGATTTTGGATAAAAAAATAGGTAAATGGGAATATGGTATTTACAAAAC
>CAIUZU010000189.1 GCA_903903705.1 uncultured Helicobacteraceae bacterium | reverse complement strand
CTCCTCAGCACTTAAATCGTATGTTTTTAATTTTCTTCCAAACATTTTTTACCTTTTTAAATTTTTTTGGAATTATAATCTAAGTTTAATAATATATAATCTCATACATGAAAATAAAATCACTATTTCAAAATATAACAATAAAACAGGCTGATGTTTTTACAATTTTAGTTATATTTTTATTTACTATGGTTTTTGTCGGGCTTCTTGTCGAAGAGATGTACAAGGAGTATGAGAGAGCACTTGAACAGAGCTACATAGCAAAAAACATAACTCTATCTGATAGCGATATTTTAGAGCAGAACCAAAAAAAATTAAAATCCCTCCTAATCAAAACTGTTTTAGCAATTGTTACGCTCTCTTTTATTATCTTTGCAATATTTTTGGGATTAAACACTCTCTTTAATAAGCTTCTTCAAAGAGATACGCAGACATTTTTGGACTTTTTTAAAAAAGCCGTCGACAAAGAAGAGACCATAAATTCAAACACCATATTTTTTCAAGATTTTAAAATAATGGTCGGCTATGCAAATGAGATGGTTCGCAAGATAAATGAACAAAAAAATATACTTCATGAAATGAATCTATCACTTGAAGAGAGAGTCAAAAAAAAGACGGCGGATCTTTTGCGGATAAATGAAAATTTACAAAAAGAGAAAGAGTTTTCACAAGATTTGCTAAAAGCTCAAAAAGAGTTCCTAAGATACACCGTACATGAGACAAACACGCCTTTGAGCGTAATGCTCACAAGTATTGAACTCTATGTAATGAAACATCCAAAAGACAGACAGCTCTCAAAGATAGAAGCTGCCGTAAAAAATATCTTTAGCATATATGACGATTTAAGCTATTTGGTAAAAAAAGATCAGATTGAGTACCAAAAAACAGTAATTAATTTCAATAATTTTTTAAACAGCAGAATAGATTTTTTTAGAGAAGTCGCTGAACTCTCACTGATACATTTTAACTATATGCCGCCGAATGAAGATCTTCATGTTCATTTTAATGAGACAAAACTTCAAAGAGTTATAGACAATACTTTAACAAACGCTATCAAATATACACTTCCAAATCAAGTCGTATATGTAAAACTCGTCAAAGTAGGCACTCATGCGGAGTTTAGCGTGAGCAGCAGATCTAAAATCATACAAGACACGCAAAAAGTTTTTGATGCCTACTATAGAGAAGAGAAAAAGATAGACGGCTTCGGGCTTGGGCTTAGACTTGTAAAGAGTATATGTGAAGAAGAGAACGTAGAAGTCATACTAACTTCAAACGACTCATTGACTACATTTAGCTACAAGTTTAAAGTGATGGGAGATTGATGAAAATACTGCTCCTAGAAGATGAAGTAATGCTCAATGAATCCATTTGCGAATATCTTGAATCCGATGGACATCAAGTGGAGAGTTTTTTTGACGGGCTTGAAGCTTTGGATGCCATTAAAAAGAACTCCTTTGATTTGCTGGTTTTGGATATTACCGTTCCGAATTTAGACGGATTGTCATTTTTGGAAAAAATCCATTCACTAAAAATACATGTACCGGTTATCTATATAAGCGCTTTGGTTGATATTGAGGATATTTCAAGAGCTTACAATCTTGGATGCAACGACTACCTGAAAAAACCGTTTCACTTAAAGGAACTCTCCCTTCGAGTTGATAGAGTAAACGTTTTTAACAACGCTCCTAGAATCCACTTAAGACTCTCCAAAAACTACAGTTACGACCAAGAGCACAGCACACTGCTTTTCAACCAAGAGCCGCAAACACTTACAAAAAGACAATCCCAAATCATAGATCTGCTCTCACGCAACAGAGGAAGAGTCGTTGATTTTGAACAGTTCCAAACCTATGTATGGAGCGAACAGATGGTTGATAACGCCACCATCAGAGCAGAGATAAACAGGCTTAAAAAGTTTCTCAAAGAAGATGTAATCATAAATGTAAGAGGCATGGGGTATATGATAGACAAGCCGTGATACTCTTTTTTTAAAAATTTTCAATCACTTTTTTTGTCTCGTCGTATCCTATTTTTATCAAATTTTTCATCTGAGACATATCAATGGCATTAAATTTAGAGATATCGGGTTTTATAATGATATCTGCCTCTTTGATTTGAATTTTTTTATTTGTTTTTATCAAAAAATTGAAACTGTTATATAAAATCTCGATAACATTATTCGGCTTTTTGTGAGCGTGCTCACAAATAAGGTCTACGCCGATTACATAATCTACATTTTTATCTTTTAGACAGCTAAGCGGAATATTTTCTACGATTCCTCCGTCTACCAAAAATCTGCCTCCAAGTTCTATCGGGACAAAGATCCCCGGCACACATGTAGTTGCCATAACCGAATCTGCAACACTGCCTTTATCCAAAATAACTTTTTCACCGGTCGTAATATCGGTTGCTACCATACTAAGAGGTATCTTTGCATCCTCTATATTTTTTTCTCCGATGTTTCGTTTTATCATCTCTCCAATTTTATCATTGGACAAAATGCCGTATTTTGAGAGCGTAAGCGATGATAAATTTTTCCACTCAAGCTCCAAAACGATTTTTTCTATCTCTTTTGCACTTACTCCAAAGGCATACAAAGATGCTACTATCGCACCTGCACTTGTACCGCTGATTGATTTTATCTTTACATGATGCTCATCAAACGCTTTTAAAACTCCGACATGTACTGCACCCAAAACCGAGCCGCCGCCTAGTGCAAGAGCTATTTTTTTATTTTTTGATTTATACATTTTTTCTCGTTTTATATTCTAATAATGAAAAATTGTATCTAAAAATTGATTAAAGATTTTCTTGAATTTATTCAATAAAAAACTTACAACTGTTACCATATTACCCATTTTATAAATCTATTTGCTTTAAAAGTAACTTTTCATACCAATGCTATGTTCATGCTATTTTTCTGCTTTAGGATTAGAGTGTTTAAAATTCACAGGGGGAAATAAAATGAATAAAAAATTAGTATTGAGTACGATTACTATCGGACTTCTGGGTTCACTCCATGTAAACGCTGCAGAAGATTTAAGCAGTATGTTTTCTGAGGGTAAAGCAAGCGGACAGATTAGAGAGTTTAGCATCTCTAGAACTATGGAGCTAAGTAGTCCTACCGCAAATGAGTATACTCGTAACGCTAATGCAATCGGCGGATACTTAAAGTATGAGACAGGAACACTAAACGGTCTAAGCTTTGGAACTGCGTTTTATACGACAAACGGTTTTTTAAATGAAGGGGATAAGAAGGACTATGCAGAAGTAGATCCTACTCTTCTTGGGAAAAACAATGAAAACTACTCAATGCTCGGAGAAGCATATCTTCAGTTCAAAGCTGGAAAAACTAGCTTTAAAGCAGGTCGTCAAAAACTAGACACTCCGATGCTTGGAAGTGATGATGCAAGAATGCTGCCGAACCTTTTTGAAGCATATGTGCTTACAAATACTGATATAGCAGACACGACTATTATGGCTGCACATGTAACAAAATTTGCTCAAGGAACATTCGGTCGTGCCTATACCGGAGGAATTTTATCTGAAACAGCAGGTTACTCTGCACATGATGCTAGAAATCAAGTTGGCGAATTTAAAAATATGGGAGCTTATGCTATAAATGAGTCTACTGAGGGCGTATCTGTACTCTCTGCAACTCATGCGATTAACAAAAACCTTAAAGTTCAACTTTGGGATTACTACGCACATGAGATTATGAATACTATCTACGCTCAAGGCGATGCTTCTTGGAACTGCTTGGTAACAGATATGGTAAAACCTTCTTTATCTATTCAAGCTATCAAAGAGGATGCTATCGGCGATGAATTAATGGGGAAAATCGACAGCTTATACTGGGCTGCAAAGTTTGAT
>CAIUZU010000188.1 GCA_903903705.1 uncultured Helicobacteraceae bacterium | reverse complement strand
TTATAAACATCTTAAATAATGCTATCGATGTGATGGAGAAAAACAGTACCGCTAAAAGCATCAAAGCAGGTTTGAGCATAAAAGACAACGTAGCAGTTTTAACAATCTGTGATAGCGGCGGCGGTATAAAGATGGAAGATCCAGAGGCTATTTTTGAAAAATATGCTACAACAAAAGAGGGCACTGAGTTCTCCGGACTTGGGTTATACATGTGTCGCCAAATCATGCAAAATAGGCTCAATGGAGAACTTCATGCTTATAATACGGCTGAGGGTGCATGTTTTGAATTGCTGCTTCCAATCGTGAAAGAGGAGTGATTAAAGTGTCTCAAGATGCAAAAAAATTGCAAAAAACTATCTTGGTTGTAGATGATACGGTAGATAACCTTTTGCTTATTTCGGATCTTCTTAAAGATAGATATAGAGTAAAAACATTTGTAAACCCAAAGGAGGCTCTTGAGTATCTACAAACTTCTACTTGCGTAGATCTTATTTTGCTCGATATTGTAATGCCTGAACTTAACGGATATGATGTTATAGATATCTTAAAACGGACAAAAGCGACACAAGATATCCCTGTAATATTCTTAACCTCGCTAAGCAGCATGGAAGATGAGCAAAAAGGGTTGGATTTAGGGGCATCCGACTACATTACAAAACCCATCTCTGCTCCAATAATGCTATCAAGAATAAAAACACAGCTGGAAAATAAAGCTGCAAAAGATTTTTTAAATGATGCGATGATTGAGATGCTCTTTAGAACGGCACCGCTTCATGATATCGGGAAAGTTGGTATTGCAGATAAGATTCTCATGAAACCCACGACGCTTACTTACAAAGAGTTTGAGGTTATGAAAACGCACACTATTTTAGGTAAAGAGGCGATTTAGCATGCTGAGATGGAAGCCGGTATAGAGGTAGAGTATCTGAAAATTGCAAAAGAGATAGCTTACGCCCATCATGAAAATTATGATGGGAGCGTAAAGAGATTGCTCGTAGATACAGGGACAGTGAAGTTTCTATAAAACAAAAAGAGGAGCAGATAAACAAGCTGCTTTAAAAAGGTCGAAAATGAGAGTAAAAGTATCGGTTCTATATCTTTTTTTTATGTTTTTTGAAGTTGCTTTTGCTTCGGAGTTTAGAGGGATGCTAACGGAGCAGGAGAGAGAGTATCTGCAGATACATCCGGTAATAAAACATACAGGAAACCCATCTTATTTGCCATATGAAGCATTTGATAAAAAAGGCAAGCATCAGGGCATGATCTCCGATTATCTTGACATCATAGAGAAAAAACTTCAAATCAAGATAGAGAGAGTTCCCTCTTCTTCGTGGACGGATGCCATGAAAAAAGCCAAAGAAAAACAGGTCGATATGTTTACTAACTATTGTAACGATAAGGAGTTCAAAGAGAGCTACTATAAAACGCTATGCCTCATAAAAAGCCCTGTTGTTATCGTAAAACAAGCAAAAGAGTACCAATCTTTTATCTCAAATATCGAAGTTCTTCAAAAGGAGAAAATTGCATTAGGGAAAAAACATGCTTTTTTAAAACCTGTTTTAGAAAAACATTCTAATCTTAATTATATAGAGCTTGAGCGCATCGAAGATGTACTCAAAGGAGTCTCTTTTGGTCAGTATGATGTCGCTTTGGTTTCACTCAACATCGCTACATATATCATCGCCGAGCATGGTTTGCGTAATCTGCAGATTATGGGAAAACTTGATTTTGATATGGAGATTGGATTTGAAGTCGCAAAAGAGAGTGCCATGCTTCTCTCTATTTTCAATAAAGCATTAGACTCTATCACGCAAGAAGAACGACAGGCTATTGCGGATAAATGGACATTTACGGAGATAAAAAAC
>CAIUZU010000187.1 GCA_903903705.1 uncultured Helicobacteraceae bacterium | reverse complement strand
CTGATAGACCCTTTAGACATATATCGCTCTGTCTATAATACGAAAAGGGTGTCAGTTGCCACCTTTTTATGTCATGCTTAACAACTCCAAACTCTATTAAAAAGAGATGGGAGAGTTTAATAAAACTTTTCTAGCGTTTATATCTTGGATCGGTCTGTTATTTTCATGATGCATAACTTCTAAAAACTCTTTTGTTTGAGCTTCCGATATAGTTGAATAATGTTTAAGAACAAACCATCTTACGCCCTCGCTGCAAGGCGGAGTGGTAAGAGAACCGGTAAATCTATAGTATGATCTATTTTTTGGTAAAAACGAATTTAAAACATCGGTAGACGAACAATAGCACTCTTTATCACCTGCAGTACGAGGCATTCTATCCCAAATATCTTTTATGGTCTGATTCTCTTTTCCATTTTCAAACATAAGTGCTACTACGGCTATTTCACCTTTTTTTGAGACATGTACAAAATGCGCCTCAAGCGGAAAATTTTTTCCCTCTATCTGATTTTCGCTAGGCGTGTGAAAATGGAGCTGTTTCAAATAAAACTCTATTCCATCAACCTTTATGCTGCTTCCCTCTTTTACATTTACTTGTATGGTATGACCGTTATTTACAATATCAGATGTTCTTGACTTGTAATTAAAATCTATATCTTCAAGCTTATTTGTAGTAATCGTAACACCTTTTGATATATTAATCGGTGATTGATTTTTTCCGTCTTTGCATGTGCTATATTCCGGTGCCAAATTACCCCAATTTTGAGCACCATCATGACCTGTATAACCCCAATGAGTTCCATGAGAAGCCCCAAAAAGCGAACCACATAGCAAAACAGCACAAAATGTGCTTTTAATAATTTTATCAAATTTCATAACAATTCCTATTTCTATTAATAAAGACAATAATACCACCAAATATAATTTTTTTTAGTATACTTTTAAAAAATCAGGTATCAAGTTGACAAAAAGTTACGAAAGTATAATTATTGGAGCAGGAGCTGCCGGAATAATGGCAGCCATAACCGCTGCAAAAGAGGGAAAAAAAGTTCTGCTTTTGGAAAAACTTCCGCAAATCGCCGCAAAGCTAAAAGCTACGGGCGGAGGACGATGCAATCTCACAAATACTCTATCAAATGAAGATTTTATGGCAAAATTCGGTCGTAACGGAAGATTTATGCAAGACGCTCTTAGAGCATTTGACTCCAAAGCTTTGGTAGAATTTTTTAAAAGCATTGGAGTTGAGACTCACGCACCCGACGGTTTTAGAGTATTTCCCACTTCACACAGCTCACAGACCATCATATCCGCACTTCTTGATGAGATGCAAAGATTGGATATAGACATTTTAACATCCAAAAAAGTAGAAAACCTCTTACATGTAGAAAATCAAATAGTCGCCGTAGAAACCGAAGATGAGATATTTTATGCTTCAAATGTTATTTTAGCAACCGGAGGGCTTGGTTACCCGACTCTTGGAGCAGACGGTGATGGTCATAAAATCGCAAAAGAGTTAGGTCATCATGTAACAGATCTGCATCCTGCCATGATGCCGCTTCAAACAAAAGAGAAGTGGGTGGCTTCGTGCTGTGCGGATACAATCGCAAAAGTTGAACTTCGCATTGACATGAAAAAACAGAGTAAAATCAGAGCAAATGGAGATCTCATCT
>CAIUZU010000186.1 GCA_903903705.1 uncultured Helicobacteraceae bacterium | reverse complement strand
CGATACCTCAAAAGAAAATCTGGCATCATTTCTCATGAGCAATTTTAACTTTGACAACCACTCCATAAAAGCCGGAGCAAGAGTTGAGGCGGTGGAGTACAGATACGATGATGCTCTTAATAATCTAAAAGACGACTATTCACTCTTTGGGGCGGAACTGGGCTATAACTACACTTTAGACAAAAAAAGCTCAGTTTTTCTAAACTATGCACATGCGTATCAAGCTCCAGATATCGACAGATTTTTTAACAAAGATTGGCTTGGGAATGTGAGTTTTAACGGCTTCATAGATCCCATGAAAACAGACAGTTTTACCCTTGGATATAACAATATCACCTCAAAAAACAAGTTTAAAACTTCGCTTTTTTATGTTGAGCTAAAGGATGAGATCTACTACTACACGGATCCCTCTTACATAAGCTCAAAAAATACAAACATAGACAAGTCACATAAATACGGTTTTGACGTTTATGACAAATTTATCATCTCCGAGATATTTAACCTTGCTCTAAACTACAACTATGTCAAGGCTAAGATAGATGAGGAGATGCAAAACGGCAAAAACTATGCAGGCAAAAACCTGCCGGGTGTCTCAAACCATAACGCAAAAGCGACTCTAAGTTATCTGCCGACCTCTTGCATCGCCTTTGCACTGACTCAAAGCTACCGTTCTAAAGCTTATGCAGCGAATGATTTTGAGAACAATTTTGCCCAAAAGCAAGATGCCTACACATCCACCGATATATCGGTTGCCTACACAAAAGATACTTTGGAACTTTTTGCTAAAATAAACAATCTGTTTAACCAAAAGAACGGTTTATGGATAGAAGACAATGCGATTTATCCGGTAGATTTTACGACAACTGCGATGGCAGGATTAAAACTGAAATTTTAAAAAAAGGTGAGTATGAAAACTATTTTCTTAACACTGCTTTTTATACTCACTCTTGAGGCAAAAGAGAGGATTGTCTCTCTTAGCCCATCCATCACGGAGATAGTTTACGCCCTTAAAAAGGGAGATGCTCTTGTGGCAACAAGTGATTTTTCGCTCTACCCAAAAGAGGCACAGAGTCTACCCATCATCGGAAGCTACTCCAGTCCGCACCTAGAAAAAATCATAGCACTTTCTCCTACTTTGGTTGTCGCTCAGGAGTTCAATCAAGAGATATTGGAACAACTAAAAAGATTCGGCATAAAAACATTAATGCTAAAACTGCAAACTATCGAAGATATAAAAAGTTCCATTTCAAAACTCGCAACCGAACTGCATGCAGATCCAAAAACTCTCACGGATGAAATAGATAATGCAATTAAAAACGCTCCAAAGAGTAAAACCCCTCATAAAGTGATGATTGTTTACGGACTGCATGAAGATCTAAGAAGCGGCATCTACATAGCCGGAGGCGAGATATTTTTTAACGACATCATCTCTTTATGCAACAACACTAACGCATACACTGCTAACCAAACTAACCAACCCGTTCTTGGTTATGAAAATGTTATAGCACTAAATCCCGACCAGATTATCATACTCCATTCACGTGCCTCAAATCCGCATGTAAACGAGAAAAAAGCATTGAGCATATGGCACTCAATTCCTACTAACGCAAGTAAAAACAGACGTATAACAATCGTCGATGAGAGTTACATAAATATACCCTCACATAGAGTCGCTCTGAGTATTGAGAGGCTTTGCTATGAGATGAGCCGATGATAGAGTTAAAATCACTCACATGCAGCTACGGCAAACAGATAATCTTAAGTGATATAGATCTAACCATAGCTTCACATCTGAGCATACTCGGTGCGAACGGTTCGGGTAAAAGTACGCTTGTGGGCTGTATCTGTTCTTTGATAGAGTACGACGGAGAGATAGTTATAGATGAGGTAAATGTCAAAGATCTATCTGCCCAAAAGAGAGCAAAAACACTCTCCTATATCCCTGCAAAACTAGAAATTTACGACTCGTTTATAACTCTTTATGATTTTGTTCTGCTTGGGAGATTTGCTTACAAGAAAAACTTTTTTGAGTACTCAAAAGAGGATAAAGAAATAGCATATGAGAATATAAAACACTTAGGGCTTGAACATCTAAAAAGCCACACGTTAAGCTCTCTGAGTTCGGGAGAACAGCAGCTTGCCATGATTGCCTCGGCACTTTCGCAACAGAGTAAAATCATCATTTTTGACGAGCCGACTGCAAACTTAGATCCATGCAACTCAAAAGTAATCGCAAATTATATAAAAAAGCTAAAAGAGACGCATCAGGTCATCCTTATCACGCATGATCTGCATTTGGCATGTTATGTCGACAATTCTATAGCTTTTATAAAAGATAAAAAAGTCCGTATTTACGACAACGGCTTTTTTGACGATGAGGTTTTAAGAGAGCTTTACGGAGCCCCGTTTTACTCATTGGCGGTGAAGTATGAGTAGGTTTTTAGTATGGATTTTTTTAGTTGCCGTTTTTGTTATTTCCTCTTTTATCGGTGCGGTAGAACTTAAGTTAAACGAGATTTTAGATCTCTCCACTCTTAGCTCGTCCATCTTTTTTGACATTCGTCTGCCTCGTCTTCTTTTTGCTTTTTCTGCAGGAGCAATCCTCGCTCTTAGCGGACTTTTGTTTCAAACTCTATTTCGCAATGCGCTTATGACTCCTTACACTTTGGGCATATCAAGCGGTGCGGTTTTGGGGGCAGGAATCGCCATAAAACTTGGACTTGGAAGTTTGATTTTCGGCATAACGGCTGTTAATCTCTTTGGATTTTTAGGAGCTGCTTTTACCGTAGCACTTCTTCTTTACTTTTCAAAATTTTTGAAAAATGCACAGCATGAGTCGCTTCTGCTTTTGGGAATCGCTCTCTCGCTTTTTTATACTTCGACGCTTATGATAATTTTCTATCTAGGGAGTGCCATCCAAAACGATATGCTTATCCGCTTTACCATGGGTTCTCTCTCCGTTATCGGGTGGCAAAGCCCTATGGTTGTGGGATTTATCGCCCTTATCTTGGTGATGGTCGTCTATATGTACAGATTTGAGCTTCAGCTTTTAGGCATCTCTGATGAGAGTGCGAAACTAAAAGGGCTAAATACGAAAAAAATAACCTATCTGCTTCTTGGCATCTCCTCTTTTGCTATCGGTACGCTTGTGAGCATTAGCGGACCTATCGGCTTTGTAGGGCTTATAACGCCTCATATCATCTCAAAAATCTACCCATCAGCCATAAATGGGCGAATTATAAAAACTGCACTATTTGGCGGTTTTTTTCTTGTTTTTTGTGACACAATTACACGAAGCATACAAACGCAAAGCGAACTGCCTATCGGAATAGTCACGGCACTCATCGGCGGACCGTTTTTTATATATCTTATCATCAGGAAAAAATAGTGAATCTCTTATCAAAAACCGCTCCGCTTGAGGAGTCGATATCAAAAATGCAAAAGGTTTTAGAAGACGTAGGCTGTAAAACTACATTTTCTCAAACTAAGCATCCGCTTCAAAACTGCTACTCTGTCAATCTAAGCTCACATGAAGCGCCAAATCATATCTACTCAAACGGAAAAGGGGTTGTTGCCGAGGCGTCAATGGCAAGTGCTTTGGGCGAGTATATCGAGCGGCTGCAGACAAACAACTTCTTTAGCGACTTTTATCTGCCAAAGAGAAAATATTATCCCGATGAAGTACATTTTGAGTTTGACGGAGAGTTTTTAAACGAAGAGCTTCTTTATATGTATGATCCAAACGGTGAACTTGACGGTGAGGATTTGGTGGACTTTAACAGCGATTTTGAAGATAAAATCGTTGCACTTGGGTTTGTAAAACACTCTAGCGGCGAGAGAGTATATTTTCCTCTAAACATTTTAAACAATCTCTATGTAAGTAACGGACTTGCAACCGGAAACACTCCAAAAGAGGCACAGGTTCAAGCACTCAGCGAGATCTATGAGAGATATGCAAAACTTGAGATTATCAAAAACGGTTACGCTCTGCCGAAATTTCCCGATGAGAGAGTCAAATCGTTTCAAAAAGTTTATAGCGATGTAGAAGCTATTAAGGCTCATGGTTACATCGTAGAGGTGCTTGACGCATCGCTTGGCGGAGTCTTTCCCGTAACGGCTATCTCTCTGATAAACCCAAAAAATTCCACCCTTTTTGTATCGTTTGGAGCACATCCCATAGTTGAAGTGAGTTTAGAGAGAACGATGACTGAGCTTATGCAGGGACGCAACCTAGATGAGCTTGATGCGTTTGAGATTCCGACGTTTGATATGAGCATAGTATCGGATAGTTTCAACTTGGAATCGCATTTTGTAGACTCAAACGGAAAGCTCGGATTTGCTTTTTTAAGCTCTAAAAAGAGTTTTGAGTACAAATCATGGGAATATAACGGAGCTGGAACAGAAAACGAGTTTGACTTTTTAGTCAAAATTGCCAAAGAGATGGAAAAAGAGATTTACATGAGAGAGTATGACTATCTTGGATTTTACTCTTGCCAAATACTCATCCCGAGCATCTCAGAGGTTTATCCGATGGAAGACCTTATCTATAACAACAAAAACAGCGGAAAAAAGATTCGTGATATGGTTTTAAACTTTGCAGAGCAGGATGCAGAGGAGATTTTAGAGCTTATTGAGGGACTAGACGAGTCGCTTGACATGGGTAAATATATCGGTGTTATCTTTAAAGAGAGTTTTACGATGGCGGAGTTTAAAGCGCAGATCTATCTGCTCTTAGGCGAGAATGAACAGGCGTTGGAGCTTTTGCAAAATAGAGAAAACAGACTTGGACATGTTGTCGCAGAGCTTATCCGCATGGATGAAAACGGCGAAAATTTCAGGGAGTATAAAGAGGCACTGTTTAATGTTTTCACTCAGGAGAGAGTTGAGAAGGCAAGAGGCATCATTGCAGGTGAAGAGTTTTTGATAGATATAACACTTCATAACGACTACTATAACATGTTAGCGATGTACGACAGGCTGGAGCTTAAAAAGAGGAGTATGATTTTATGAGTTACGAAGAGTGGTTTGAAACACACGGTGCAAAACATAAAAAAATCGTCGATAAACTTGTAGTAAACGGATTTGGCGAAGATGAAATAATCAACTACTTTGAGTATGAAAATATGACAAAAGAGGAGATTGATTTTTGTCCGCTTTACAAAGATAACAAGAAATGCCACGAGATGGAGAAGCTTAACTGCTACCTTTGCGGATGCCCGAATTTCAGATTTGACGATGAGGGGCTTGATGAGTATAACGGTATGAAGATTCTTAGCAAATGTGATATAAACAACGGGTCTAAGCTCTCACACGGTGCTTTTATCCATCAAGATTGCTCAAAATGCACCGTACCTCATCATAAAGCGTATGTGAAAAAGAACTTTGACCTTGATTGGAAGAAAATCATGAGCGGGTGTAAGATAGCTAAGTAGGAATATTATATACTCCAACATCAGATAAAAGGAGTTAAAAAATGAGTGAAATTACAATTTGGCATAATCCAAAATGCTCAAAATCCCGTGAGGCAATGGAGATCTTAAACAGCGGCGAATATGAGACTAGCGTAGTTAAGTATCTGGAAGATTCCCCTAATGAGATGCAAATTAGAGAAGTTTTAAAAATGCTTGGCGTATCTGCAAGAGAGCTAATGAGAACAAAAGAGGAGTTATATACAGAGCTAAATCTAGCAGATGAGCTTGATGAGAATAAGCTGATTTTAGCGATGGCTAAGCACCCAAAACTTATCGAACGTCCTGTAATTATCAAAGGTGATAGAGCAATTATCGGACGCCCTACTGAGAAAATTATAAAATTTTTAGATGAAGTTTAAACTGCTATTATAAGTCATAAAAATTTATATAAAAGGTTCTAATCTTTCAACTTTAGTTTGTTATGTTTTAGGTAAATTTGATAAAAATATTTTTAAAGGTTAGATATTGTCTATATTTCAAGCTTCAATTCTCAAAACATATAAACAAGATGAATCTTTAGTTGCAAAACGCTGGAGTGCTTATCAAAACTATTTGGCAAAAGTAGAGTTTATAAAAACAGTAAAAGAGGAAAAATACCAAGACGGTTTTCTGCACGATATCTTTGAGGAGTGTTTAGGCTACACGCTTGACAACACAAACCCTCAAAACTTCAATCTTGAGCGAGAAAAGAAGAACGAAACGGACTCCAAAAAAGCAGACGGCGTTATATATGTAAATGGTGAAATTATCGGTATCATAGAGCTAAAAGACCAAAAAAGTAAAAATCTAGATGCCATAGAGACTCAAGCCTTTAACTACCACAACTCTCACTCAAACTCAAAGTACATCATCATCTCAAACTTTGACGAGCTAAGGTTTTACATAGATAAAAAAACCGCTTATGAGAACTTTAACCTCTTTTATCTAACATACGATGAGTTTAAAAAACTTCATCTTCTGCTAAGTTTTGAGAGCATAAAAGATGGCTTACCTCTCAAACTAAAAGAGAAGTCGGCAAACTTCGAGCTGCAAATCTCAAAAGAGCTTTATCGTGATTTTAGTATCTTTAGAAACCATCTCTTTGAAAATATAGTAAAAAACAATTATTCCGGAAGTGGGACTTTAGTCCCGCCAAATACGGGCGAGGCTAAAGCCTCACTTCCGATGGAAAAATCCACCCTGCTCCGTCTTACCCAAAAGCTCTGCGACCGCATCATCTTTATACTCTTTGCAGAAGACCGAGGGCTGCTTCGCCACAACACCATCAAAGAGATAAGAGAGGAGTTTAAATGGCAAAAGTTCACCTCTTACGCACTTTACGATATCTACAAATTTTACTTTAACGCCATAAACGAGGGAAATGAGAAGCTGGGCATCCCAAAATACAACGGCGGACTTTTCGCAAAAGATGAGCTACTTGACAGCCTTGTCATAGATGATGAAGTTCTCAATATGGAAGCGCAAAAACTCAGCGATTATGACTTTGCAAGCGAGATAAGCGTAAACATACTCGGGCACATATTTGAGCAGAGCTTGACGGACTTAGAAGAGATACAAGCCAACATCGACAATGCGGACTTTGACAAAAAACAGGGTAAGAGAAAAAAAGACGGCGTGTTTTACACTCCAGAGTACATCACTCGCTACATAGTCGATAACACTTTAGGAAAACTTTGCGAAGATAAGAAAAAAGAACTCTTTGGAAGTGAGGTTTTAACCTCGCCAAAAAATCCAAAAAAACTCACAAAAGCAGAACAAGCACATAAACAAAATATCCTTACCTACCGCGAATGGCTCACAAACCTAAAGATTTTAGACCCAGCATGCGGAAGTGGAGCATTTCTAAACCAAGCGTTGGAGTTTCTCATAAAAGAACACACTCTCGTGCGAGATATGCTTCTGCCTTTTGAGGACTTGACTTTGGGTTACGAGATAGAAAAAGAGATACTAGAACACAACCTCTACGGCGTGGACATCAACGAAGATGCAGTTGAGATAGCAAAACTCTCTTTGTGGCTTAGAACGGCTCACAGAGGAAGAGAGCTGACAAGTTTGGCGGAGAAAATAGTCTGCGCAAATTCGCTTTTAGAAATGCCCTTTGAAGAGGGAAGTTTTGATGTGGTTATCGGCAATCCGCCGTATGTGAGAGTTCAAGGGCTAAAAAGCAACTATGAAGATGAAGCAAAACTTTATGAAGCAAAGTACAAATCAGCAACGGGCAATTATGATTTGTACGCACTCTTTTTAGAGATGAGCTTTGGCATGTTAAAGCCTACTGGAAAACTTAGCTATATCTTGCCTCACAAATTTCTCATATCTGATTTTGGAAGCGGTTTAAGAGGATTTTTGGCAGATAACAGAGCCGTTGAGAGTTTGCTACATTTCGGCAGTGAAATGGTTTTTGAGGATGCCTCAACTTATACATGTATCATCACTCTTTCACATGACAATCAAAAGTTAAATTTTAAATCAATCAGTCCAAAAGATATTTTTAAACTTTTTGAATATGACACAATAAACTATGAAAAATTAAGTAGTGAAAAATGGAATCTTTCAAATCAAGATACTTCAAAAGTACTAGAAAAAATAAAACAACAGCCTTTAGTAGTGAAAGATGTTTTTGACAGAATTTTTACAGGTATTCAGACAAGTGCCGATGATATTTATCTGCTTTTACAAACTGCCAAAGGGCTTTATTCAAAAGCTCTTGAAAAAATTGTAGAAGTTGAGAATGGACTTCTAAAACCAATGTTAAAAGGCGAAGATATAAGCAGATATACAAATCTTCAAAATAGATATTTTGTAATTTTTCCTTATTTGCTAGAAAATGGCAAGGCAAAACCGATGAGTGAAGCATATATCCAAGAAAATTTTCCAAATGGGTAT
>CAIUZU010000185.1 GCA_903903705.1 uncultured Helicobacteraceae bacterium | reverse complement strand
TTTAAAAATAGAGTAAAATGAATCGGAGTCTCTTTAAAATTGTCCGGTGCCGGAGCTGCCATAATAATATATTCGACACCATTTAAGTGCTCTTTTATTTCACCGACACTTAGATATCTTAATGTTTTTATAGCTGCTGCATTCACTTGATTATGCTTTCTCACCGATAAGCGGTTTACCCATCTCATCTTCGAGTTCTCTTTGAAGTTTAGACATTTCAAATCTTATATTATCGATAATCATAGGATGAACATTAAGATCTTTATTCCATTTGACTTCATTTATTATTCCATCATGCAGTTTTCCAAGCTCCTCTATTTTTGTAGAGTAATCCTGCAAATCATTGCATATTTCAATCGTGTCGTTAATAGTATCTTTTAGTTCAATATACCACTCGGTCTTACTTCCTTCAACCATTTTTATAGTTGATTCAAATATAACTGACAAAATCTACCTCTCTGTTTTATCAAAATCTTTAGCAAATTTAGCTAAATCATCTTTTTTTCTTAAGTCACCGTTATATTTTATATTGGAGATATTAACAGTATCATCATTTAACATCTTAGGAACTGCATCTCCATTTGCAATAACTTCCATATGCGCATCAAGCTCATCTTCACTATATGCCATTTGCATATCTGCAGCTACAACATGCGGAATCTCCTCGATAACTCTTAGTTTTTCAAGCTCTTCTGAAACACCTTCGCCCTCTATTGTAATGATTATTCTGCCTTTTTCATCATGCATGTGATAGTCACAAACTTCACAATCCTTTAGACTTTGTACCACTTCGTTTAGATATTTTGGTAGTGTTTGAACTACAATGCTCGATATATTCATATAATTTCCTTTTAATTTTTAATATGTTTTTGACAGTTAAGCAACTATTCGTAAATTACTTTTCTAGTTTTTTCACCGTTATCTTTACGTATTTTATCATAGAGTTTTTGATAGTCTAGCTTGTCATGATAATCTATCGGTGATCTTAGAGATTTATACTCAACAAGTTTCCCGTCTTTATAGACACCTGAAACAATCGCCTTTACCCAGTAGTGACCTTTATCTTTGCGAAGATTTTTGACTATACCTATCCATTGATTTCCGCTTTTTATCGTTTCCCATAGATCTTTGTAAACACTTT
This sequence comes from uncultured Helicobacteraceae bacterium, assembly GCA_903903705.1. GTDB lineage: Bacteria > Campylobacterota > Campylobacteria > Campylobacterales > Sulfurimonadaceae > Sulfurimonas. Next base: position 3,567 of record CAIUZU010000185.1, on the reverse strand, counting down.
TTGGCATATCAGGATGTCTAACTATACTATGAGGTTTGCCTAAGAGTTCCTCAAGCGAATAACCGCTGATTTCACAAAAGAGCTCATTCGCATGTGTGATATTACCATCTAAATCAGTTCTTGATGTAATAACTTCATCATGAGGAACTTCTGTTTCTATAAAAAACTCACTTTCATTATATTGCATCTTCTCTCCTTGACTATTTTACACTATATTGATTAATAATTCTATCGTCGCTTCCGACAAGAAATTCATTCTCGCTTACAAAAACTATCTTTGAAAGTGTCATATTGTTACCGCCGAATCTGCCTATTTCAGACTTGCTAATGGCATCTACAAGAGCTATATTATTATTTTCATCACATGCATAACCTACTATCTTACCGCTAGGAGATAGCCCAACGCTGTAGATTAAGAAATTAGATTTCACATGATGTGCAGATCCGAATTTTGGAGCATATATTACAACTTTTCTATCTTGTCCTGCTGTTGCGATTATTCCATTTTTATAGTCAACTTGAAAAACATTGTCTAAATTTTCTCCGGCTAAAAGTTTGATAAGCTTGCCGTCTTTAGTGTTGTGAATCTTTAGATTTCCGCTCTCATCTGCGATAACAACTTCATTTTTTGATTCATTAAGTGCAAAATCAGAAAATTTTGCACCGGAGACTTGAACCAACCAGTTATTGGAGCGTTTTTTTATATCGTAAGAGATTAGCTCATCACTAAGAAGTGCCAAAAGAATTGTGTTGTTATCTAAAAATTTAGCTTTTGCAATAGCTAGAGTTTTAGAGTGATCAAACAGAAGCTCGGTTTTTCCGTTTTGATGGATATGTACTCTTGTAAATCCACCTTTATCTTGCGATAAAATCAATATCTTGTCATCAATTATATCTACGGAGTAAACTTTTGCATCAATCTTATCTCCTGCAAAATCTACTATTTTTTCGACTTCAATTTTTTTAATAAGCTTTTTGCTTTGATAATCAAAAATATCTACACAACTCGCATTTGTAGCACTGTATACCTTACCGTCTTTATATACTATATCTACGACTGAACCGCTTGAAGTAAACTTTGATGCAGGCTGTTTCATGTTTTGTGAAAAAAGAAGTGTTAAAAACATCATCAATATAGTAATTATTTTCATTACAAGACCTTTATTTCTATTGCATCTGTCGGACATCTGCTAATGCAAAATCCGCATGATGTACATTTATCGTTTATGATAGGCATAAACATAGCTTGAAAATCTATAGCTTTGTCCAGACATGGATCTTTACAAGAAAAGCACATTGTATGACTCCAGCTTAAGCACTTTGTTTTATTAATCGTAACTTTTGCTCCGATTAATTTTTTATTTTCAAGATTTAAAACGCCAAATTCACAAGAGAGGGCACATTTGTCACAATATGTACAACCGCTTGATGAGAAGATTAAATATGGAGTTTTATCATCCGAAATTTTAATTATATCTTCTTCACAAACAGTGGCACATTTCGCATCACACTTGTTACACTCATTATGAAAAAGAGATTCATCACTAAAGTAAGGCGGTCTTAAGAGTTTCTCTTGCTTCTTTGCACCGCTTAAGGATGAAGCAAGAGAGCTAAAAAGCTCTCTTCTTTGCATTAGTGAGCTGCGCCGCCTAAGCTGCCAGCTTTAGAATTTTTGTTAGCAAGGTCATCTTTTGTTACAAAGCTGTTTTTGCCTACAGTGTCTAGTGCTTCAGTTAACTTACCGCCGTTCCAGCTTGATTTATCCGCACCGTCTTTACTTGTAAATACAGGTTCAAATGTGTTCTCAACTGCCAAGTTACCTTGTGACTGAGGAGCATGACATTGGTTACAATTAAATCTAGCATGTTGAAGCTCATTTTTCTTAACGATTTTAGTCTCGTTTTTGTAGTTATCAACTGTATCCACAGCTAAGCCGTTTACAATTTTAGCTCTAGGTCTAAAATCTGTAAAGTGTGATACAGGAAGTGGAGTTGCACCCATTGCAGTAGCCATTTCCGGCATGTGACAACTTGTACACTGATTGTTGCCAGTTTTTATTGGTAACATACCCGTAGTATCATGCGGAATCATCGGAGGAGCATCTTGAAATGCTCTTTTGATTCTAGCACTTGTCGTAGCTTGTGCCGATCTATACTGAGTTTTATCAGCTATTGTCGCATCTTCAGTGTAAATATCAGTCTTTCTTAAACCTAAAGACTCTTCAGTAACTGTTTTCGCAACTGCTAATTTTGATGTAGATTTAGCCTCTTCACTAACACAACCTGTTAATAGCAGTGCTGCAGTAACTAAACCAACCGATATCTTAATCATTGTTTTCATTATTACTCTCCCTTTTTTTATCATTTACTAGTTTTCTTATTGAAAAACTAAGAGCATCATCGTCGCATACCTCTATACACCTTGCACAATTTGTGCACTCTGCCGATAGTACAGGAATGCTCTCTTTACCAATCATATATAAAACCTGCTGCTCAGGACAAACAACTTTGCATTTCATACATAAAGTACAATTTTCTTCATTGTGATGCACTCTAATCAAGCTGTTTTTGCCTACTAAGGAATAAAATCCACCAAGTGGGCAAATATGTCCACACCAACCATTCTTTAAAACTAAAAGGTCAAAAAGAAAAATAATGAGCACTGCTGCCCATCCAAAACCAAAACCGAATATTACACCCCTATGAAGCATAGCGATAGGTGAAATAAATTCAAAAGCCGCAACACCCATCATAATCGATATTATAAAACTTAACCCTAACGTCCAATATCTTATATCTCTAGAAGCAGGTTGTCTTTTAGAAAAATTATCAACTCCAATTTTTCTTCTAAGAAGTGCTGCTGCGTCTGTTACCAGATTTACAGGGCAAACCCAGCTGCAAAATGCACGACCTCCCACTACTAAATAAAATATTGTAATAATCAAAGCACCAATAATTAAATCCGTAGCTATTACGGCACCGGCCGCAACCATTTGCAATACGGCATACGGATCACTTAACGGAACTAAGTTAAATAAAACGGATGAGCTAAGATTTCCCATTAAAACAGTCCATCCCCAAGCATTTGCACTAAAATATAAAAATAATAAACCTATCTGGGTTGTTCTTCTAAAAAAAAGATAACGGTATTTAGTCCAAAATGTTTTCATTTGTCTAAACCTCCTATCCCACTATTTAAAGAATCAACAGCCGAATTTTTACTTATCTCTGTCGTTGTTTTAATTTCTGAGGCATCTTTTAAACGCTTCTCATCTTCTTTATCCCAACCTTTGATATAGTAATTACCGGCTTTACCCATTGCAACTTCTCTAGGAAGTATAAAAATAGATGCTTTCTCTGTAACACAAGCTTTTTCACAAAGTCCACAGCCTGTACATGCATCCGCATGAACAACCGGTGTCAAAAATGCATGTTTGCCAGTTCTCTCATTTTTATGATATTCAACCGTTATCGCATGACCTAATATAGGACAAGCTCTATAACATGCATCACACTGAATACCCCAGAAAGCTATACAAGTCTCTCTATCTATTACGGCAAGTCCCAT
>CAIUZU010000184.1 GCA_903903705.1 uncultured Helicobacteraceae bacterium | reverse complement strand
CTTGATGTGCTGATACATTTAAACCAAAATCCAAAAAAAATAATCATGGCAAGCAGTGCAACAGTATACGGCAATCAAGGAGTGGAAGTTCTTGATGAAACACTCTGTCCGAAACCTACAAACCATTACGGTGCCAGTAAATATGCTATGGAGTCACTCTCGAGAAACTACTTTGAAAAATTAAATATTATAATCGCACGACCGTTTAACTATACCGGTATAAATCAGGAAGATAATTTTTTAATTCCAAAAATCATAAAACATTTTAAAGAGATGAAGCAAACTATCGAACTCGGCAACATAGATGTAAGCAGGGAGTTTAACGATGTCGGATATGTATGTGAAATCTATAAAAAACTCCTAGAATCTCCTGTTTCATCAGAGGTTGTAAATCTATCGGCAAACAGAGGCATAAAGCTTTTAGATGTGATAGATATGATGAATGAGATGGCAGGTTATAACATAGAAGTTAAAATCAATCCTGATTTTGTAAGAGAGGGCGAGATAAAAACTCTTACCGGCTCTTGTGAGAAACTATTTGGGCTTATCGGCGAGGTAGAGCAAAAAGAGTTTAAAGAGACACTGCGAGATATGCTTGAAGCTTAGATTTGAAAGGACATTATAGTTGAGAGTAGCGATAGTCCATGACTGGCTTGTAACAAATGCCGGAGCCGAGAAAGTTTTAAAAGCACTTTTAGAGATTTATACGGATGCAGATATTTTTTCTCTTGTCGATTTTTTGGATGAGAGAGACAGAGAGGTTGTTCTTGGCAAAAGAGTGGCTAAAACCTCTTTTATACAAAAACTCCCTTTTGCAAAAAAACATTTTAGAAACTATCTCCCTCTCTTCCCAAAGGCTATCGAGAGTTTTGATTTAAGTTCTTACGATCTCATTATCAGCTCATCATGGGCAGTCGCAAAAGGTGTGAAAAAGCATAAAAATCAACGTCATATATCCTACTGCTATACTCCGATACGCTACGCATGGGATCTCTATGATGAGTATACCGCTGATCTAAAACAGCCGAAAAAATTTTTTGTGCAGACAACTCTCAAATATATCAGAAAATGGGATCTCTCTACTCTCAGTAGAGTTGATTATTTTATAGCGGACTCTAAATTTGTACAAGAGAGAATCAAGAGAACTTACAACAGAGATTCGGTTGTTATCTATCCTCCCGTGGAGACTCAAAGCTTTACTTTTGAACCAAATAAAGAGGATTTTTATCTAACTGCTTCAAGACTTGTTCCTTACAAAAAAACAAAGCTTATAGTCGAAGCTTTTAATGAGATGAGCGATAAAAAGCTTGTCGTAATAGGAAGCGGCGAAGAGTACGAGGCAATTAAAAAAATTGCAAAAGAAAATATTGCCGTGTTAGGTTTTTGTGAAGATGCTGTTTTGGTAGAGTACATGCAAAAGGCAAAAGCTTTTGTTTATGCCGCAGTGGAAGATTTCGGCATAGTACCGATTGAGGCTATGGCATGTGGAACTCCTGTTATCGCACTAGATGGAGGTGCGACGGCTGAAACGGTGCAAGATGCTTTAAACGGAGTACACTTTAAAAATCAGACAAAAGAGGATATCATAAACGCCGTTTGTAAGTTTGAGAGTTTAGAGTTTGATTTGGCAAATATATCTAAAAATGCCCAGTTTTACGCTACTCAAAGATTTAAGGATGAGATAAAAGAGTTTATAAATAGTTTTGAAGTATAATCAAATCTATGAATAATCTTAAATTAAACACCTCTTTCTACCTGCTTTTGTTTCTATTGGTTTGCGTGGACTTTTTAGCACTCTGGCTATCTTTTGGCATGGCAAAGTTTTTGCAGCAAGAAGAGGTTGATATCGCCCTATATTCTTGGATTTTAATTCTAATACTCTTTACTTTTGCCGCAGGCAAGATATATGTAATCAGGTATGATTTTTGGGGCGATGCAAAAAAGATGCTAAAAGGCTTTTTTTTCTCCTTTCTTGCGGTTTTTACGGTTATATCTCTTGCTAAGATTTCTGATGAGTATTCAGTATCGTTTTTACTGAAGTTTTTTGTTATAGCAATGTTTGTAACTTTGTTCATAAAGCGATTATTTAAACAATCTCTTTTCTCATTTGACTTTTTTAAAATCAGAGTCAAGGTAATGGCCGATAAAGAAAATTATAAAACTATAAGCAATGAAATCCGCAAGAATTGGTATTTTGGGTATACAATCAATGATGATGAGTATGATATGGTTATAATCTCTTCAAGAGGATTTGATATAAACTGTCTTCAAGAGAGCATAAATGAGTTTTCACACAACACAAAAGATATATATATCATTCCCTACCTTGATAATCTAAATTTTACACATACGACGATCGTTGATTTTTCAAATATCAGATTTTCGGCACTCCATATCGAGAACAGACTTTTAAACTATAAAAATATATTTATAAAGTATTTTTTTGAAAAGATAGTCGTACTTCTGCTTTTTCCTTTTGCTCTTATCTTGCATATTTTTATTCGCTACATGATAAAAACAGATTCCAAAGGAGATGTTTTCTTTATACAGCAGAGGCTCGGCAAGGATTCTAAGGTTTTTAACTGCTATAAATACCGCACCATGTACGAAGATAGCAAAAATATCTTAGATGAGTATCTTTTAAAAAAACCTGATGAGGTAGGGTATTTTAAGAAATATCATAAATATAGAAATGATCCCAGAATTACAAAAGTGGGTAATTTTTTAAGAAAAACATCGCTTGATGAGCTGCCGCAGTTTTACAATATACTAAGAGGCGAGATGAATCTAATCGGTCCAAGACCATACATGCTAAATGAGTTGGAAGATATAGGCAAAAGCAACCAAGAGATTATACTTAAAGTAAAACCGGGATTAACCGGCTTGTGGCAGGTAAGCGGACGAAATGAATTAACCTTTAAAAAGAGAGTAGATTTGGATTTATGGTACATACAAAACTGGTCTCTATGGATGGATTTTGTCATCTTTTTAAAAACAATCAAAGTCGTACTTTTTAAAGTCGGTGCAAGATAAAGAGTGTCTGATTTTCTTAATTTAGGATAGTAAGTAAGTTGAGGAATGGTGGAGCTGTGGAGGATTAAATCTATTGCTTTATATCCCAATAATAGGCATTGTTTTTATTTGCTTTACAAATTTATACCCTTAAAAATACCCTTGTGCTTAATTTTTTAATTTATATCGATAAAATTTTATCAAAAATACCTCATAAAT
>CAIUZU010000183.1 GCA_903903705.1 uncultured Helicobacteraceae bacterium | reverse complement strand
GGACAGACTTATCATGGGTCTTTGCACTCTTTTCATGACACCGAAGCGGATTCGTAAGTCAGCGATAGCAATTGCAGCATCGACTTTGCTGGATTTCCATAACGCATAACTAAATTTTGTACTGTTACCATGATTTTATCTCTCGCTTAGATACAACTTAAAGGTATCTATTATTTTGTGCGATTGTAGCCAAGTGTTGTTTAAAAACTAATTATTGTCAATTCGCAGATTTGTCTTTTCCTTTTTCAAAAGCATTTTTGATATCTCCGGTAACGCTATCAACTCCTGAATTGATCTCTTTTGCACTGCATCCGGCAAATATTGATATTGTAATTATAGCTAGTAGTAAAGTTCTCATTTTTTTCCTTTATTTTTATTAGAGTTTGCTGTGTGGTTTATCCCAAAAATCAGCATCAGGTTTGCCTACATGCAACTCTTGAAAGAACTTCTCTTGTGTTCTTTGAATTTCAGCTCTGATAAGGTTTACGACAGCCTTTTGCGATGCAATAGGCTGAGGGAGCGCACAATATTCGCCATCGGTCAACTCATCTTTAAACTTATCTTCTTTAAAGTTTTTCCCGAGGTATTTTACTATATATTTCAGATCTCTCTCTGCATTTCCCAAACATGAAGTTGCACCTGGTGATGGTGTCATGTTGAAAATTACTCCCTCTCCGGTATAAATGGAAGCTTCACCTAAAAGAAGTCTTTGCTCATCTTTATTTAACACTTGAGGACGAACTCCCCCAAAACCTTTGGCATATTTAAATTCGTTAAGTTTTAGTGAGGGAACAATTTTTCTGGCATCATTTAAAAACAGATATTTGTTTATAAAAGGAATTTCAAAAAGAAAGTTTTTCAAGATGTAGTTGCGGATGTCGCTCTCCCGTAAGAGTTTCCATAATGCGATTGCAATATTTTTATCAAACCGAAGAGTCTTCCAAAAATCAATATACGTTCCGCTTTTGTAACGTTCTAGTTTTGGTAACATAAGTGCGGTCGGACCAAAGCGAGTATTTCCATCTGCAAGCACGTCAGGATCTCCATGAAGAGCCGCAAACGGGAGCTTTGGATTTTGAATCATATATACTTTTCCGTTTAGCATTTTTTCATTTGTCATATAAAAACTTCCGGCGACAGGCAAACAGCCGAGATTTAGACCAAAGCCCATTTTGTGTGCCAAGAAGAGTGAATGAGCGCCGGCATCTACAACTACAAAGTCGGCATAAAACGTCTTGTTGTCTGTTTTAACTACATATCCGCGTTTTTTGCTTTTTTTAATCTCTTGTACTTGAGTATTTAAAAACAACTCAACATCCGTGCCACTCTCTTTTTTAGCATTATCTAAAAATGATTTTGAGAGTTTTTGATAATCAACGGTAGTCCATTCTCCTCTTGCACCGATTCCTACAATCTCCTCTCGCCGCTCATTGCCGTTTTCATCAAATACAACTCTGGGCTCTAACTCTTTTAATTTCTCTTTATTCCAAACTTCCAGATATGGAAAGAGCTCGGAAAACTCTTCATAGCGATGGAGTAAAAATTCAACCTCTTTTTTGCCTACTCCAAGAGCCATCTTTTGGTGTGAAAATATTATTTCGTTTTGATAGTCATGTTGAAGGCAATATTTCTCAACCATCTTTGCAGTCCGCTTTGTAATGGCTGCTTTTTCAAGAGTGTAGTTGGTTTCTATATCTCCTACATGTATGGTTTGAGAGTTGCTTGTTGCACATGAATTTAGTGTAGCAATGTCTTCATATTTTTCAATAATGCCAATTGAGCCAATATCCGTATATCTGGCAAGCTCATATGCTAATGCCGTGCCTGAAACTCCTGCTCCGATAATTATCACTTCAAAGTTTTTAGCAGCCATTATATATTTCCGTATTTGTTGGATTTAGCTGTATTGTAGCAAATTTGTTATAATACTTTATAATATTTTAGGCAGGTGGACATGCAAATAAGAGAGTTGAATTTAAAAGAGCTTTTAATGGCGTATGAAGTTGTATCCCAACTCCGAACGGACTTGTCGTATAATGAATTTGAAGATCTGATATATGAAATGAGAAGTATGGAATATAAGATGTTCGGCGTTATGGATGGTGAAAAACTCATAACCTATGCAGGAGTTGCAGTTCAAACCAACCTTTACTATAGAAGACACCTGTTTATTTTTGATTTAGTAACGGACGAAAAATTTAGAGGAAGTGGGTATGGAGTGATGATGCTCGAATATTTGCATGATTACGCAAAGATGAGCATGTGTAAAAGTATAGTTTTATCTTCAGGATTTCAAAGAGAAGATGCGCATAGATTTTACGAAAAAAATAGTTTTATGAAAAAGAGTTTTGTTTTTTTAAAGAGTGTTTGAGTTTAGATTGACTTAAATATGTAGAAAACTTGCAGGCACAAAGCCCGCAAGGTAAAACCTTATAGAGGTGTTACGTTCTCAGCTTGAGGACCTTTTTGACCTTCACCAAGTTCAAAAGTTACCTTTTGACCTTCAGCCAAAGAAACACGACCTGGTCCTGTTCTGTTTACTTGACGAAAGTGTACAAATACATCTTTACCGCCATTTTCTTGTTGTATGAAACCATAACCTTTTTCTTCATTGAACCATTTAACTGATCCGTCTAGCAATTCTGCCATGTGTAGTACCTCTTTGGTAAAAATTCACTTCTTTTGGAAGTGGAGTCAAAATATAGGGAGAGTCGTTTGTCTAGCAGAATATACTATAGATGAGCTCGCACACAAAAATCTTTCATCACAAAAATTATAGCAAAAGTTTTAACTTTTTATGCAAAAAAATAAAAACTTTAAAAAAGCCATGTTTGAGTCGATATATATGTATATAAATTAAAGGATTTGCAATGCAGATATCATCAAGTGTGGGGGCTTCTAGCCCAATGAAAGGCATATCGGAGATTAAGACACAATTTACTGAAAAATTGTCCAAAGACGAGGCTTCGGAAATAAGAGAGCAGATTAAGCAGAATTCCAATGCCATGGCTTTTAACTCGGCATCCATTCAGGGTTCTGTCTCCAGTGGGGGTGATTTTTCTAAGAAGCAGTATGATGAGTTTCAAACTTTCTTAAAAGATATTGGCTACGGCGGTAAGCCGATTGCTGAACTTTCAAAAGAAGAAGCAACAGAACTTATAAGTGAGGATGGTTTTTTTGGTATAACTCAAACGTCTGATAGGATAGCAAACTTTGTCATAAACGGAGCAGCCGGAGATGAGGAAAAAATGCGTGCCGGAAGAGAAGGAATGCTTCAAGGGTTTAAAGAGGCCGAAGAGATGTGGGGAGGAGAGCTTCCTGAAATTTCTCAAAAGACTATGGATAGAGCCATAGAAATGGTAGATAAGGCTATGTATGATTTGGGTTTTTCTATATTAAATAAAGAAGCTTAAAAATTTCAATACGAATCCATTAAACCAGTATATCAATACATGTGGGTTCGTCTGTTTTGGATGTCGTATCTGAGCTAATTTCATTTTTTTTGATATGATTGCGATTATAATATGGAGAAGCAGAATGAAATTTGAGTTACAAGATGAATATATAGAGCTTTATAAACTTTTAAAAGTTTTGGATTTAGTCGATAGCGGAGCAGAAGCAAAGCTAATCGTAGCCGATGGACATGTAAGAAGAAATGATGAAATTGAACTTAGAAAAAGAGCTAAGATTCGCAGCGGTGATATTATCGAAGTGGCAGATGTCGTTATAGAAGTTGTTTCCAAATAAAGTTTAGTAGCATGTACAAACGGGGCTTTACCCCGATTGGCGTTAAAATAGAAGTGAACTAACCAAACCAATCGCTCCTCCAAAAACTCCGCCCCATACAACTAGCCATGAGAGATGTTCATTTATGAGCTTATAAACCATCTCTTTTACCATAAGCGGTGTGAGTTCGCCCAGTCTTGCGTCTATGATATCTTCGATTGATTCTATCATGTCACCGCCTAGAGATGAACTTTTTAGATGTTTTTGCATCGTGTTATTGAAGGCATCGCTCTCTACTATCTCAATGACTGCACTTTTCATCTTTATGGAGAATGGTTCTCTAAGATTTTCCAGTATGCTTGCTCCGCCAAACATACCGAGCATTCCCCCAAAAGATGACTCCATTACGGTTCTGCTAAGTGCATCAAAAGCAGGAGAAAAATCTGTTTCTTCTACGACTGGAGCAAGATCTATCTTTTTTTCTTCATCGGCGAAGAAGCTCTCTATCTGTTCTTGTGTAAAAAATTGAGTCATCATAAGGTTTTTTATGGACTCTTTAAAAGCTTCAAATCTTAGAGGTATAACTCCTGAACCGTAAAGAAATGGAACTTTTTCAAATAACATGTGAATAGCCAGTTGGTTTGTAACAGAACCTGAGAGCGCAAAGAGACCGGTGTAGAGAAGTAAAGAGCCGATATAGTTCTCAAATGCAAAAGATATAAGAACGAGCAGAGTGGCGATTGCATTTGTTAGAAAAGTTTTTGATAGTCTCAACTAAAACTCCTTGTGATGAAAAAATAAAACAAGATTATACTAAACTCTTTGAAATATAAAGATTATGATTAAGGCATTTTGTTTATTAAGTTGAAAACCTAATTTTAAATTTAAACAATTTGTACTATGATATCCGGTATATGAAGTGAGGAGTTTTAAAATGCAGGTAAACAAATTTAATTCATCAGTAATGATAGGTCTAAATCAGCATAAAAAAGAAATAGATGGTGATTTGAACAAAATTTCTAGCGGTAAAAACTCAGACATTAAAGAGTCTTCTGTTGTCATGATTGCTCATGCTATGATGAGTGGTGCACTTGTTGACTCGCAGGGCATTATGAATGCAAATGATTCGATTGGAATGATGCAAATAGCTGATGGTGTTCTCTCAAATGTATCTCAAATGAGCACAAAACTTCAGGATTTAAGTGTAGCCTCAAATAACGCAGCGTTAAATACAACCCAAAGAGATGCCCTAAACTTAGAATTCAACTCAACACTTGACGTCATAGACTCATCCATAGAGTCTGCATCATTTAATGGCAAATCCATTTTTGGCTCAAATCTAAGCTTTTCTCTTGGAGATAGCGAAATAACAGTTAGTTTAGATGGCATAAATAGTTCAAATATCAGTATAGATTCACAAGATAGCATAGAGAATTTTACAACATCTATTAGCCAAGCAATGAGTGAAATAAGCTCTGCTGTAAATTCAGCTGATAAATCTATAAACTCTATGATGAACTCAGCAACACAAAAAATGGCAGCAAGTAGCCAACTGTCTGACACTGATATGGCAAAACAGATTGGAAGTTTTGAGCAGAACAATATAAAACTTGATATTTCTCTAATCATGCAATCGCACCAAAAGAACATCTCAAGCCAAAGAATGCAAGCTTTACTAAACTAAAGTCGATTGATTCATTAAGAATTTTATTGAGATTATATTTGGCGTAATAAAAGCAAAATTATACTAAAATTTATAATGTCATAAATAAGATGAAATGGATATTTATATGAAGCAAGAGAGCTATGAACTTTTTAGAAGTGCAGAGATACAAACAATTTTAAAGACTTTAGAAAATGAGTTACAAAGTAGAAACGAGTCTCCTTTTTGGCGAGAGAGGGTAGTTCCTTTTAGTTGGGCGATTTTAAGTGTTTTGATTCCGCTTAGAGATGCAAAAATGCTCTTTAATCCTGAGGGAATAGCCGTAGACGAACTTACTCCTGAACTATTTTTTAGGTGGAGTGATTTTTTAAGTCTGAAAACTTTGGCTTTTACCATTCAAAAATCAAATGAAGCGGGAGTTTTGCTTAGAACAAAGCTTGATGAAACAACATGCAAAAACTATAAAATAATAGATCTTAAGATACTCGGCGATTATCTTTCACGAAATAGCGTAAATCTTGAAAATGAGTCTTTGGATTTTCCGATTTCAAACTACAATCTGCACCAAGGTGTAAGCAATGTTATTAAATCGCTTTTATAAGTAATAATAGTTGATAGAATATTTTATAAAAAACAGCAGATTAAACCATGCACTTTTAGTTTTTATCGTTTTTATGGGAGTCCACTCCTACATAAACATTCCAAAAGAGATGTTTCCAGATATGGAGCTTGATAAAATAAGCGTTTTGGGATCTTACCGAGGTGCGAGTGCTACAACCATGGATAAAATGGCAGTTCGTGACATAGAAGACTCGATTAGCAACATAAACGGCATAGACAAGAGTGAAACCACCATTACACCTGGAGCTTTTGCGATAGTTTTGACTTTGAGCAAGGGGGCAAACAGAGAGTTGACCCTTAGCCGTGTAAAAGACTCCGTTGCACAAAGCAGACAAAATTTGCCAAGCGATATGAATGAGCCTGTTTCTTCGCTTTTAGAAAAGACAAAATCACTTATTAAATTGGCAATCTCTTCTTCAACTCTCTCCGTGGGTGAGTTGACCGTTATTGCACAAGATATGAAGTCAAAAGTAGCAAAAGTCGAGGGTATAAGCGAAGTCTTGATTCGTGGTGATTCTAATGAGGAGGTGATTATAAAGCTAAATTCTGAGGCGATTTTAGCATACGAGCTAGACCATGCGGCGGTGCAAAAAGCCATCTCAAATCTCTCATATATCTTTCCTGTAGGGGATATTGAACAGAGAGGAAATTTTGTATTTGTATCAACCGCAAACGGTAAAGCTAATGCCGATGAGTATAGAGATGCCATTTTAAATGTAAACGATAAGTATATAAAACTATCAGATATTGCTGAGGTAAGCATAGAGTATCCGCAAACAGACACTTTGGCAACTTATAACGGCAAAAAAACTATCTCTCTTACCATATCTAAGGGAGTAAGCGGCGATGCGATAGTTTTGGCTAAAACTCTTCAAGATTATGTTGAAAAACTTCAAAAAAACTATAAAGGTGCAGAGTTTACATTTTATGAAGACAACTCAAAACCGATTCAAGAAAGACTAGACATAATTATCTCAAACCTTATGTTTGGTATGATTTTGGTTTTTATATCGATGTATATTCTTATAAATCTCAGAATTGCCATTATTGTTTCGCTCGGAATACCGTTCTCATTTCTCATCGGAATTATCTGTCTCTACTATATGGGTTACTCCATAAATGTTGTTTCACTTTTGGGAGCACTAATAGTTATAGGAATCGTAGTTGATGATGCAATCGTTGTAAGTGAAAATATACAGCGATATATAGATGAGGGAATGGACAGGTATGATGCAACAATAAGAGGAACAAAAGAGATGATTTTACCGGTTACTCTTGCAACAGTGACGACGGTTGTAGCATTTTTGCCTATTTTTATGATGCAGGGGGAAACGGCGCTTTTCATCATGTTGATTCCGCTCACCGTAATCATCATTTTGCTTGGTTCACTTTTGGAAAGTTTTCTCTTTTTGCCGCTTCATTCATATGAGTTTTTAAGAAAAAGCAATAACGTTGTAAACTGGGTGCCTCTGCAAAATTTTTATGAGAGTGTAGTTTTGCGTCTTTTGCATTATAAAAAAATATCGCTTCTCTTTTTCTTTATTGTAATTCCGCTTTCAACTGTTTTGGTAGCAACATCTATGAAGTTTCAGTTTTTCCCAAATTTTGACGGAAATTTTCTCTATATATCCGGAAAATTAAGTATAAATACTCCACTTGAAGAGACATATAAGATCTCAAAAGAGATAGAAGAGGAACTTGTAAAACATAAAGAGGAGTTTTCGCTAAAAGCCATCTCTTCTGTTATAGGATATAGAAGAAGTCTCTCAGGTGAGACTCAAAGAAACAACGGTGTTTTTATGATTACGATGGAGCTTTATGATAGAGAAGCTACAAATTTTTTTGATAGATATATAACTCCTGTTTTAAACTTCAGTTTTGATTTTAACAATCCGCAAAAGATACGTAAAGAGCAAACTTATGAGCTTTCTCCTCGAGCAAAAGAGATCATTGCGCTCTTTAAGGGCAAATACAACATGGAAGATCTAGGTGTTATGGAGGATAAGCCCGGGCTTATAAAGAGCGATATAGAGATAAATCTTTCAGGAACAAATGACGAGATGCTTCAGAGTAGTATTAAAAAACTAGAAGAGAAAATATCAGAAGTAGAGGGTATTAGAGATTTCGGTGATAATATAAAACTCGGAAAAATGGAGTATAAGATTAAAATAAACCCTTACGGCGAGAGTTTAGGGCTTAGTGAAGCAACTCTTGCAAAGACGTTAAGTGCCTATTTTTTGGAGCAAAAGCAGGCAACAACTTTTAACGAGCGAGGTGTGATGGAGATAAAAACTGAAGATAGTGCCAAAGACAGCATAGAAACCTTTTTAAACTTTAATATACCGCTTGGTGATGGAAAGTATGTAAAACTGACACAAGTTGCACAAATCATTCAGATTAGGGATTATGAAAAGATAAATAAGCTTAACGGAAGCATTATTAAAACTCTCTTCGCTAGTATAGATAAGAGAAAGACAACCTCACAAGAGGTGCTTGACAAATTAGAACCAATTTTAAACGAGGTAAGAGAGAGTGGTGTTGATGTTATGCTGCTTGGCGAAAAAGAGAAGAAAGAACAGTTGAAAAGTGATATGCAAAAGGCAATTTTCCTAGCGCTCTTTTTGATTTTTATATCGCTTTTGTTGATTTTCTCAAAAGTAAAATATGCGCTTATGGTTATGAGTGTTATACCGCTCTCCGTCTTGGGTGCGCTAATAGGGCATAAACTTTTAGGCATAAACCTCTCTATGACTTCAATAATCGGTATTTTGGGACTTGCCGGAGTTGTTGTAAATGATGGGATAATTATGCTTGATTTTTTACATGGCACACATAAACTAGAGGAATTTTTACAACGTGCAAAACTAAGACTTCGTCCCATCATCTTAACATCGCTTACCACATTTTTGGGACTTTACACTCTTATATTTTATGCAACCGGTCAAGCAGTGCTTCTTCAACCTATAGCGGTATCTTTGGGATTTGGTTTAGTTTTGGGAACGGTTTTAAATCTAATATATTTACCTATGCTTTATGCACTGGTAAACAAGATTGAACCGCCTAGAGAAAGATAGTATACAAAAGAGTCCAGAGTAAAAAAGTTATAAGTGCAATAAGTGAAAAAATAGCTAAAACTCTGACGCTAAAATAGAGCAGAAATCTTAAAAATTTCAAAATCTACTATTTTGGCTGATATGGCAAGATAGGAAGTTTTAGATGTTTTGCATAGAGTATGCCGCTCTTTATATTTACAACATCATAGTTCATCTTTTGAGATAAAAAAGAGGCAAGAATCTTTGTTCTGCTACCTGTTCTACAGATGATTGCAAAAGGTTTTTTCGTATCTACCGCACCGTTTAACTTTTGTAAGAAATCATTGAGATCATATTTTCCTTTTTCATCAAAAAGCATAATCGGTATCGAGCCTTGTAAAAGCCCACTCTCTTTCCACTCTGCAGGTGTTCTTATGTCTACAATCGGTATCTTTGAGTCAATCAACGCTTGCGAAGCTTCTTGATCTTGAACTGTTGCAAAAAGCAGACTGGATAAAAATAAAAACGACAATAAAATTTTTTTCAACACGACTCTCCATAATAAATAATTAAGTGTATAATTATACTAACAAATAAATAATAGGTAAAAAATGGCATCACAAAAAGTAGTTGATAATTCAAACAGGTTGCGTTATGTTAGGGCATTGGAGCGATTTTATAAGAGTGTATTGGCATATTTGTCGACTACTCAAGAGCTTACGGCTGAGAGTTATAACAAAAAAATCACAAACAGTTTAAAAATTTTACAAAGAGTTGAAGAGGTGGCTCTTTATAAAGGAGATTTGCAGGATTTGCAAAAACTTGTTAAAAAGATGATTGGCTATAAAGATAGTGATAAAGATATTAATGAGATAAAAGAGGAGATTCTTTACGCTTCAAATCAGCTCGATAAGACAAAAAATGCAAGACGCTATAAAAAAGATAAACACTCCCAATCAAAATATGATGATTGGGAATAATTTTAAAACTATTTAGATTCTTTTAACATATGATCTAATTCGCTAAATAGCTCTGCTGAAGCATTTTCCATCGCATCAAAATTATTTATGATAATGACATCGTTTGCAAGAGTATCTTCTTCAGAGTTTTTACTTAGATAAGTAAGATTTTTGTTTGCATTTTTATGAACTGTCTCATGTGGGGAAGCTATTTTCGAGTATGATGCAGTCGCTGAAAATCTTTTTTTCCCTTCTCCCTCATACCATGTACCCAAAGCACATTGATGCGTGTTTTGCTGTTCAAACATTTTTAGTGATACTATAGCGTTGTAAACACGAGATTTGTAGAGTATATGTTCGAGTTTTGCAAGAACTACAAATATGCTGTTTTCCATTCCATAAGAGTAGTCAACCATTTTCGAAGAGTCGTCGCTTAGCTGGATAAGCGTATCTTCAAACATACTTATCTTTTGGGTTGAACCGTCTACCGTATGTTTCATAGTTTCAGAACTTGTTTGGACTTCACTCATATCCTGCTGAAGTGATTTGATGGATATAGAAATCTCACCTGTTGCTTTATGTGTTCTCTCAGCCAGTTTTCTTACTTCATCTGCAACAACCGCAAATCCTCTTCCATGTTCACCGGCACGTGCCGCCTCTATGGCAGCGTTTAGTGCTAAAAGATTAGTCTGGTCTGCTATATCTGTGATAAGCTCAATAACGGATGTAATTTCATTAGCTTGATTTGCAATTTCAGCAATACTGCTGTTGTTTATATTTACCTGTTCACTGAGACTATTTAGTTCATTTACGATTTCGGCTATATCGTTGCGAGAACTTGTTGCTAAGTCAGAGGACTCTTTTGTGGCATTTGTAATAGTTTTTAAGTCATCAATATTTGCTCTTAGATCTGAAATAATTAACGATAGCGATTCTGAAACTCTAACACTTCTTGTGCTGATTTTTGAGTTGAAAACATCCCTTTGTGCTTTTGCATATTGTGCTTTCATAAACTCTATACTTTTTTTAACGCTCTCGATAGCTATAACAAATTCTCCGTCCATGCCCTCTGAGGATATTTTATGCGTAAAGATTCCTTTTGAAGCATCTGTTATGGCAGTGTTAATCTCATGCATAAGGCTCTCTGTGTGATTAATGAGAGAGGAGAGGGCTGCACCCATAATGCCGAGTTCCGTTTCATCATTCAGTGTGTTTGATTTATGGCTAAAATCGCCTTTTGAGACATAGCCGATTACAGATGTGAATTGATTGATTCCGGAAGTTATTGATTTTCTAATCATAGTAGCTAAAATAAGCATTACGATACCGATAGAGATACCAGCAATAAGTGCTAAATATTTAAAAAAGTTTATTTCAGCCCCAAGGTTAAGAGAGTCTTTTTCTAATTCGTTAGACTTGAGATCTACAAGTTTTTTAAACGAATCTCTTGAAGCATTTGCAAATGGTGTCAACTCTTTTGAGTAACTTTTGTATATTTCATCTTTATTATCTTGAATCATTTGCTGGTTTAGTGATTTCATAGTTTTTAATGTATTATTTAAAAAAAGCATAGTCGAATTTTTAGCCTCTTTTACCATACCAAAGGAGACATCCTTCTCCATAAGTTTCTCTAGTGAATTAAAATTAGTTTCAATTTTTTTAATTGTAGTCTCAAGATTTACTATATTTTTATCATAATCTCCGCCAAGCATAATATCTCTTGACAATCTACTTGTATAGTTAAGGTTTTTTTCTATTTCAAGTGTAGTTAGCCCTCCTATCATAGAGCTGTTATGGAGATGGTCATATTTAGATTCTATATGTCCCATAGAGAAAAATATAGAGATTGCACCTGCAAAAACGGAGAGAGTCACTATGCCTACAAAGTAGTTCATCTTTTTATGGATACTAAAGTTTTGAAACATTTATAAAACCTTTTGTGTTAATATTATCACACTTTACAATAGTTGTTT
>CAIUZU010000182.1 GCA_903903705.1 uncultured Helicobacteraceae bacterium | reverse complement strand
TCCCTCAAAACTCTCCTTAGTGAAGTTGACTTAAAACTATTTGATGAAGAACTGCCATTTAACGCAAAGCTAAAAGCATCCTCTCTTATCTCCTATAAAGATAAACTTGAAATAACGACAAAGGTTGATTTGTCGCATTATACGCTCAAACTTGATTCTCAAAATATATATAGCGGCAGAGATGCTTTTTTTGAATTTTTTTATACAAACGATGAAGTTACGCTTAAAAGGTATAAACTTGAGATTTCAAACCATAAGATAGAGTCGCAAAAACCTTCAAAAATTGTCATAGACAAAGATAGAAACTTAGTTCTTAAAGAGTTTTGGGTTTATGATAATCTTCTCTTTAGCGGTAAGATTATGCCATCAAGCAAGAGTGCAGATCTGCATCTTCGTAGCGAAAGTTTTCATTATGAGACAAAAGATATAAATGCAACTTTAAACGTGGATCTGCAACTTTTTATAGATGGCAACGGAGTTCAAAAAGTAGATGGAGATGTAACGGTTTTAGATGCTACAATCATGTATGCTCCGCAAAGGGAGTACGCCATAGGCGATGAGGATATTATCATCATTCAAGATATAAAAACGCAAAAGAAGATGGCAAATAGAGATCTAAATATCCGTATAAACTCATTAAAACCTATTCGTTACAAGATAAAAGAGGCTGATGTTACATTTACTCCAAACCTGACTATATATCAAGAATTAGATGGCAAAATGCAGCTTTTTGGGATGTTGCGAGTTCATGATGGAAAAATTAAAATAAGCGATAAAGTTTTTGAAGTTGATGAGAGTGAAATCTACTTTTATGATGGTACATACACAAATCCAAACCTAAATTTAAACCTGCATTATTATACGCTTGACAATATAGATATAGAAATTTTTATAACAAACAGACTAAATTCTCCAGTGATAATATTTGCTTCAAATCCGCAGATGAGTCAAGATGATATACTGTCCTATATTCTCTTTGGCGGTACTGCTTCATCTGTTTTTAATACAACCGGCAGCTCAGCTACATCACTAAGCAGTGTGCTTCTTGGTGCAGGATTGAAAGATATGCTTAACAAATCTATAAATCTAAAGATAGACACTTTAAATATCTTGACAAATCAAGACGGAACGCTTGGATATGAAATCGGAACAAGATTTAGCAAAAAAATTCGCGTTGTGTATAAAAATGATGAGATCTCATCTGTCATACTGCAGTATAGTTTAAATAAATCACTTAGAATTGACGTAGATATAAAAGAGACAGGGCAAGGTGTAAGCATATACTACATGAAAGATTTTTAATTTTTAGCTGCAATATCTTTGCTTAGCATATCCGCTTTTAGTAAGCATTTTGACCCAAAACTAGTCGAATTATTTTTAAAAAATACCGAAAAGTTTTTGGAAATTCGTCAAATGCTTAAAGTAGAGTGTAAAATTTAGTTTTTCATCTCTTTCATGCAGCACGTATAAAAACCCGTATTTGGCTTGTCCCATCAAGCCTGCAATCACCGGACATGAGGGTTTGTGTAATCATCCGGCGAACCGATCGACCGGAAACTGCAGGATCATGGACAATGAGCATCGCCAGTATGGAAAAGAAAACCAAAGAAACAGTCATACTATACCGGCTTTTTGT
>CAIUZU010000181.1 GCA_903903705.1 uncultured Helicobacteraceae bacterium | reverse complement strand
TGCTATCTGATTATCGGCTTCATCTGCGCCCTGCTCGACAATTATATATTTTATAAGATCTGATTTTCCGATTGTTATATGTTTGTTTGAGAAGACTAAAGTTTCTATTTTTAATCTCTCAATTTGGCGAAAGAGAATTGCTTTGAGGAGGTTTGGAAATGCATCTCCGTCAACAAAGATACGCACTATTTTAAAAATCCTAATTTTTGGACTCTTGAGAATTTCTTTATCTCATACTCACGCTTGGAGGCAGAGCTTTTATCTTCATGCTGCTCAGAGTAGATTAACTCTGTGGGTCTTCTGGTGCGGGTATACTTTGCACCTTTTAAAGAGCTGTTGTGTTCTTCCACTCTTCTGTTTAGATCCGTAGTAATGCCTGTGTATATAGTATCATCACTACATTTCAACATGTAAACATGCCATTTCATTTTAACTATTCAAAATGAACAAATGTCTTCGGCTCTGGTGCTACAAACTCCATCCCCAGTAGTCTTACTTTATGTGCATGAAGCATTACACGTTTTGCGCGTCTTCCGCCGTACTGCTCATCACCGACTATCGGGTGTTCTATATATCTTAGATGGGTTCTTATCTGATGCGTTCTTCCATGGTGAATAATACATTTTACTTTTGTCTTGTTTCCGCTAACTAAATCTGGAAAAACCTCTGTTCTTGCAGGCTTTCCTTTTGAGGATACATTTGATGAAGCACGATTATTTTTTTTAGTAGTGAGTATCGGTCTGTCGATGTCTACAGGCTCACTTAAAATTCCTTCAATCCATGCGATATACTCTTTGTAAACTCTGTCTTTTTTAAACTCTTCTATCGCTTTTTCGCGAAACTCTTCATTTTTTACAAGCATCAATACTCCGCTTGTTTCACGGTCAAGTCTATGCAGAAGAACTGCCGGTTTAAACTGTCTCTCTATCTCATCCGAGTTTACATGGGCAGGTTTATCTACGACAATCAAATCATCATTTTCAAAAATAGGCTTTATCTTCTCTATTTTTTCAACTTTAAATAGAGTTTTTGTATCAATGTCGCCACGTGCAATCATTACTTTTTTATTTGCGGCATATACCAAACCACGATCTATCATCGATTTTGCTTCTGAATTTGAGATTCCCTCTTGTGCCGCTAAAAGTTTATATGCTTTTTCTAATGCCATCTTATTTATTTCCTTAATTTTTTTACAAAAAATGAAGGAAACCCCTCATTTATTAGTCCGCAAAAGGAACAAAGTCCCTTTTACTTCGCTTAGACCGCTGTGGTCACTGAAGATTGACACTTTCGTGTCAAAAAAATCAATTTTTCATTATTCTCTCTATTACAGGTTTTAAATCTATCTTCTCTTCCACCATACTCGGTGGCAACTCTTTACATTTCATAAGTGCTTTATGAATTTCATCTCTCTCAACATATTGAACATGATGAACATATTTAAAAAGCTCTTTTTGATGAAAAAAGTGTTTTCCCGTAA
Organism: uncultured Helicobacteraceae bacterium; assembly: GCA_903903705.1. Classification (GTDB taxonomy): domain Bacteria; phylum Campylobacterota; class Campylobacteria; order Campylobacterales; family Sulfurimonadaceae; genus Sulfurimonas. The sequence continues at coordinate 7,295 of CAIUZU010000181.1, read as the reverse complement.
TTATTTTACATCCAAAATGTGCCGGTTCAAGCGGATTGTGTCCACCTACATCCTCTCTGAAAGCACCGCCTAAAATTACTATATCGCTTATCGCATAAATATTATTTAACTCGCCCATAGCATCGACTAAAATCATATCTGCCTTAAACTCTTTGTCATGTGAGAATCTGCTTAGAGTCAAAGAGTTTTTATCGGCATACTTTTTCATAAGCTCATAAACTGATTCAAATCTCTCAGGATGTCTTGGAACAACAGCCAACTTTGCGTTACTCTGCTTCCTGTACTCTACAAATGATTTTAAAACACTCTCTTCTTCGCTCTCATGTGTACTGCCCGCAACTATAAACTCTGCTTCAGGTTTTTTATACTCTTTTGTTTTACCGATCTTACCTGCTAACTTAATATTTCCGATAACCTCAATATTTTTGGCACCCAATGCAAGAAAACGATTTTTATCGGCTTCACTTTGAGCATAAATTATCTCTACATGTGAGAGCATTTTTTTATAAAACCAGGCAAATTGAAGATATTTTTTAGCACTTTTCTCAGAGATACGAGCATTTAAAAGTATAATTCTCGTGCCTTTAGCTCTTAAAACGCTAAATAGCATAAACCAAAATTCCGCCTCTAACACCACTAAAACATCTTGCTCTCTAGCCCAAAAAGGCAGAAACATCTCATAAGGCAGATATCTGACTTCTGCATTATATCTTCTTGCTTCTGCTTGTCCGGTGTGCGTAATGGTTGTTATTTTTATATCTTTATCGCCTAGAAGTTCCAAAATCGGTTTTAATGCTCTTGCTTCACCGAGTGAGCAGACATGAAACCAAACCCCGTTGCCGTTTTTAAATTTTGGATTGTTAAAAAGAAAAAAGCGGGCAGGAATCGACTCTCTATATTTTTGTTTAAACGAGAGATAGACCAAAAGCGGCAGCGCTGCAAAATAGAGCACTGTGCTTAAGATAAAGTAGAAAAGAGTAAAAGGCTTCAAGCCTATTCTTTGTCAGTTTCCATGTAGAGAATACGCCCACAGTGTGGACAAGTTGTAATCTCTTCAGCTTTTATAACATCTGCATAAATCTTATCGTTAATAACCATATGACATCCCATACAAGCTTGCTCTTCTACCGGCACTACAGTTGAATTTTTAGCCCATCTGCGAATTTTTTGATAAAACGCAAGACCCTTTTGGTTCATTTCAGAGATAAGCTTCTCTTTTTTCATAAACACTTCTTGACGAGAGTTGTTTATAATCTCAAGCTTCTGATCTACTTCAGATTTTATAGATGCCAAATTTGCTTCTATCTCCTCTAGAGATTTTTTTGCAGCTTCAGCTTGAGAAGTTTTTAACTCAATAATTCTCTCAAGTCTCTCAATCTCTTCATTTGCAAAATTCACTTGCTCTTTTGCGATCTCTTCTTCTAATTGAAGCGATTTCATCTCACGTTCAGTCTTGATTTCGCCGCTTTTTTTAGAATTGTCTTCTAATTTTTGAGAAAGTTCTCCAAGATGAAGCTCATTTTTCTTCTTCTTCATCTCCTCATCTCTAATCTCTTTAGTCAAGTTTTCGATATCCGAATCGATACTCTGTTTTTTTGCAAGGGCCGCTTCAAGTTTATAGTTAGCTTCCTCTATTTGCGGCTCGAAAGCATCTATCTCTTTATCTACATGTGATAGGTCAATTAGCTGTTTTAGATGTAAGTTCATTAATCTCCTTTTGGATTAAATAGTTGTACCGATTTATTAAATATAAGTAAAAGGGTTTTTTGATGACGAAATTATAGCTTCTAAACCTAAATTTTTCAAATGTTTAAGTAAAATCTCTGCAAAAAAGTGTTCGCTCTCAAAATGCCCTATATCAATTAATGACAAATTTATACTTTTTGCTTCCATCGCATCGTGGTATTTTATATCTCCTGTCAAAAAGCATTCAGCCTTTATCGACTTAATCAAAGAACCTCCGGAACCTGTTGTTAAAGCCACTCTTTTTACACTCCCGGAATTTTTCACGCATTTTACATGTGGGAGAGAAAAAGCAGATGCTACTTTAGAAGCGAAAATATCAAAATCTTCATCAATATCAAAGTAGGCTACAAATCCATCTTTTTGTGCTATTTCATATCCTAGAATCTCGGTTACAACATACTCGTTTAGATGTGTTTGATCAAAATTGGTATGCATAGAGATATTTGAGATATTTTTTTGTACCATTTTTCGAATCAAGTTTGCCGGATATTTACTAAAATCAAGTTGCTTAAGACCTCCGAAAATAAGCGGATGATGCGTTATTAACAAACTGTTCTCCTCCATGGAGTCAATAAGCATCTCGTCTACATCTATACTTAAAACTATTTTTTCTATCTCTTGATTGAAATCACCGATTTGTAACCCTGAATTATCCCAACTCTCTTGAAGTGCAAAAGGCGACAAGGCATCTAAAAATGCATATATTTCTGATATTTTCATCTCTATTCCTATGCTAACTTTTCTAACTCTTCTTTTGCCTCTTTAAAATCCTCATTTAACTCTATCGCTTTTTTGTACATCTCTTTAGCTTCATCTATGTGCTTCATGTCTACCAAAAGGTTTCCGTAGTTATAATATGTTACTGCATTTTTATCGTTAATTGCCAAAGATGCGTTTAGATGCATTTTAGACGATACAAACTCTCCCTCCGCTCGGTAAACGCTTGCGATTGAGTTATGAATATACTCATTTTTCTTATCTCCCTCAAGTGCCTCTTTGTAATAGTTTAGTGCTTCGCTATTGTCTCCAAGTTGTTGTGCGATATATCCTATTTTAAAAAGAACTTCCGAATCCTGAGGCTCTTTTGCATTTGCTTCTCTAAAGAGTGCAAACGCACTTTTTAAATCACCGCCCTCAAATGCTTCATCCGCTTTTTGTATCAATGCCTCAGGATCAAAAGATGATGGAGACGAATCCTCAGATCTAGGCTGTATATCTTGAAGTGCCTGAATATGTTCATAAACTTTAAATGCGAAAAATGCCGAAGCGATTAACATGATAATTTGAAATAGTGTCATTTTATACCTTTTAATTGATGTTACGCATCAAAACGAACGCATCCATTTTGATGACAGGGACAGATGCCCCTTGAAACCCCCTAAAGCTACGAAAAACATATTTTTCGAGATTTACAAAGTATTTTACACACTTTATATAAAAAAGTATGTAAGGTCAGTTAGTAATCTTTTATAGAACGCTCCATATCTCGTTTCATATCTTTCTCTTTAAGGTCATTTCTTTTGTCGTGAAGCTGCTTTCCTTTTGCTATGGCAATCTGTATTTTTACGATATTTCTATCATTAAAATAGAGTTGCAGAGGAACAATTGTATAACCATCTCTATCAACCGCTTTTATCATCTTTGCTATCTGCTTTTTATGCAAAAGGAGTTTTCTACTCCCTCTTTCTTCATGTGCATAAAAGTGATGTGTCGTCTCAAGTCTCCCAATGTGGGCATTAAAAAGAAATGCTTCACCCTGAACAAAACGAATAAAACTATCTTTTAAGTTCACACGACCTGCCCTTATGGCTTTGATTTCGCTTCCCTTAAGAACCAAGCCTGCTTCAAACTTCTCTTCTAAAAAGTAGTCAAAATAGGCTTTTTTATTTTTTGCTATTGTTTCACCCATTATTTATTCTATCCTCTCTTTAACTCTAAAAAAACTGCTTCCGCTTCCGCTAAAATAGTATCCTTGTTTATAATAATTTTTAAGCTCTTTATACTCATGAAGTGCAGGTTTGAAGAGGTCGTTTGCTTCATCTGCGCTCATGTTTTTAACTATATCAAGCGATGATGTTTTTTTCAGCTTTTCTGCCTTAAAACCGTCTATCGGAGCATAAAAATTTTCTCTATAGCTTGTGTAAACTTTTGGTGTGCTTATCTCTATTTTGGGCGTAAAAATCTCAATATCAAGCAGATTTTCCTTGAACTCTTCGACAATCTCGCCTATTCCGCTTACATTTGCACTATCATATCCGTAGATAAAAAACGGAACATCGGCACCGACTTTGATACCTACAAGGGAGAGTTCATTTTGGCTAAGTCCAAGATGCAGAACTTCGTTGCACATTTTTAAAAAAGTTGCCGCATCACTGCTTCCGCCGCCAAGTCCTGCAAAAGCCGGAATATTTTTATTTACATGCACGGCATATTTACTCATCAGGTTTTTAAGTGAGGATGATGCGGCTTCGTCCAAACTCTCTAAAAGTGCAACGTATGCCTTATATATGGTATTTTGTTTTGTATCACAAGAAAAATTACCGATAATTTTAAAATCACTACTCTCATCTTTGGCAACAAATGAAAGTTCGTCATGTAGAGAATCTACCCTCATAAACCTCGATATTATTTCATGATAATTACTGCGTTTACCTGTGATTTTTAAAAAAATATTTACTTTCGCATAAGCTTTGTAGAGCTTCATCTCGCTGTCACTTATTTTTTGATAATAGTACTAAGCAGAGTCAAATCGTCTCTGTTTGCCTCTTTAGAAGCTGCTATATTGGAACTTTTTATATCTTCGAGCAGTTCATTTCTAATGATGGAAACACTCTTGGGAGCATCAATCCCGAGCTTTACGACACCTTTTTCAATAGATATAATTTTTATTCTAATATCATCCCCGATAACAATCGATTCATCTATTTTTCTAGATAATACTAACATTCAATCCTGCCTAATTCATAATTTACTTCTCTATTCGCCACATTTATGATTGAGATAAAACTACCGCTATCAAGCCAGTAATGTCCATCTTCTTTGTTCTCTAAGTCATCCAAAGCAAGAACTCTTCCATATCTTAGATTATCGCTATCGCCTAAATAGAAATTTTGCTTTATACTTAGAGACTCTCTAACTTCTAACGGCTTTTCGTCATTATATCTAAACTGCCCTTCGCTCAGCCTCTCCAAGGCACTTAACGCTCCATACTTTACGCCTAGTTTATTTGCGGTTATCAACCCTAATGAGCGGATATATGTCCCCTCTGAAACGGTTGCTTCAAATGTTACAAACGGATGGCAATAACTTATAAGTTTTGTCTCATAGATAGTCGAGCGTATCTTGTTTAGAGTAAACTCTTTGCCTGCACGAGCCAAATCATAAGCTCTTTGCCCGTTTATCTGCTTTGCGCTAAATATCGGCGGCTCATACTCAAGTTCACCCTCAAGAGATTTTATAACTCTGAGTACATCAGCCTCGTCAAACTCTTTCAAGATCTCTACATCTTCTATCATTTCACTATCCAAAGTATCGCTTTTTGCACCCAGCCAAAGAGTTGCACGATAAATCTTCGGTGTTTTGTTTAAAAAACGAAACAGCTTCGTATAGCTTCCTACTCCGATAAGAAGCACCCCTTTTGCAAACGGATCCAGCGTTCCTGAAAAACCGGCTTTTTTGGTTTTGTACTTTCTTTTTAATTGTGTTAAAAAGAAGTTTGAACTAACCCCTGTCGGTTTATATGCAACAAAAAGCCTATTCATAATCTTTCAACAAATGATGCGAGGATATCTCGCTTCGTGCCTGCAAAGTTTATATTCAGCTTAAACTCTCTTCCGGACTTGCTGACACCGGTTACTCTTCCTGTTCCAAATATCTTGTGTCGCACCAAATCGCCCTTTTTAAAGGCTGTATTTTTCTCAACTATGAGCGAACCCTCACAAAGTCCGGCTTCATTAAAAAATCTGCTCTTTTGCAAATCGCTTCTTCTGCCTTTGTAAAATCTGCTTCCTACATGTGAAAGTGTCAAAGTCTCTTTCGCTCTTGTAAAGGATACATATCCGAGACGTCTCTCCTCTTCAAGATCGCTTCCATCCCCGATAAGCGGTAAAAAACCCTCTTCCATGCCGATAATAAATATATGGTCAAACTCTAAACCTTTTGAAGCATGAATACTCATCATGTAGATACTCTCACCCTCTACCTGATCTTGTTCACTCTGAAGTGTCAGTTCATTTAAAAACTCATCTAAAGATGCTTCCGGCGAATTTTTTACAAAATCTCTAAAGAGTCCATAAAATTCATCCATGTTCAATATTTTTTCTGCCTCATCCGGCATACCTGCATAGATATTTTTAAGATGAAAAGTCTCTTCTAAAACATCTATAAAGTTGTATGTTGACTCAGCTACTACTTTTGCAACACTCTGAATATCTTTTACAAATTTTTTAAGCGTTTTTGCATTTTTATTCTTAACTAAAAACTCAAGATCTGAGAGTGAAATCTTTTCAATATAATCAAATATTGAGCTTTCGTTTGCATGTGCGGCTAACTCTATCTTGTCTACACTCGCTTTGCCTAAACCTCTTTTTGGTTTATTGACTATGCGTTTAAATGAAAAATCATCATGGAAATTTGTAATAACGCGAATATAACTTATAAGGTCTTTGATTTCGGCTCTGTCATAAAACCGTAATCCTCCGACAAGTTTATATGCTATGCCTGCACGGTTTAGCCCCTCTTCGATTGAGCGGCTCAAAACATTGACACGATAAAGAACAGCTATATCTTCAGCTTTTATACCGGAATCTAAAAGTTTAGCAACTTTAGAAGCGATTTTTCTTGCCTCTTCATTTTCGTCATTCGAGTTTAAAATAGTTACATCTTCACCGCTTCCACGCGTAGGAATAAGCTTTTTGCCCAGTCTTGAACGGTTATGTTCTATAAGTGAATTTGCCACTTTGAGTATCGGCTCACGTGAGCGGTAATTCTCCTCAAGCTTAAAAACAGAAGTGCCGTTAAAATCCTGATCAAACTCCATAATATTTCTAATATGAGCGCCACGCCATCCATATATGCTCTGGTCATCGTCACCGACTACACATAAATTATTGTGTGCAGAACAAAGTTTTTGCAGCAATTTTAACTGCAATTCATTTGTATCCTGATACTCATCTACCATTATGTAGCGGTACTTCTGGGACGTAGCTCTAGCAAGGTCTTCATTCTCATCTAAAAGCCTATATGTAAGTGCGATTAAATCATCAAAATCTACTAAATTATTTTCCAAAAGATAGGTTTCATACTCTTCGTAAATCTTCGCAATTTGCTGATAATTAAAATACTCCGCCTGCTTATAAGCATCCTCAGGATTTAAAAGCGAATTTTTATATCTTGATATTTCACTCGCTATCAGAGGTGTCGGAATCTCGCTGTTTATCTTTTTTATAATACGTTTTTTATCATCCGTATCTATGACTACAAAATTATTTTGGCGATTTAAATCCTACTACGGCCGTCAATAGACCCAAAGCCAATGCGGGCGTTTTTTT
>CAIUZU010000180.1 GCA_903903705.1 uncultured Helicobacteraceae bacterium | reverse complement strand
TGTTTTTGTTTTTGCAGAGGGTTTTGCATACGCTTTGTGATCATCTCCGTAGTAGGCATAAACAAAGATATTATCAAGATTTTTCTCACAATATTCGATGAGCGTATCTAGCTCTTTTTTAGGAACTTTTTTCTCACTTTTTATAATTAAAACATTTTGGTCGCCAAAGAGCGAGGCCTGCGACAGGTGGGCTTTTGCCGAGTTAAAATCATACTCATCATGGTAGAATTTTGCAACTGAAGCATCTTTGATATTTGTAAGAGTTTGAGTGTATCGGTCGATAAGAAAAGTGCTCTCTCCAAAAAGTATAAAACTGTTTGAGAGAGAGTTGTTTTGTATATGTTTGTCTAGTTCGTTTTTGTACACAATTAGTTGTCTCTCTCAACTCTCTCAACAACGCTTGCGTAAATTTTTGCCTTGGCAATATCCACTTTGTCGATTCTAACTTTTACATCTTCAAATAAAAGGGCATCATTGCCGTGTGTTATGAAAAATCTAGCTCCTTGAAGTTCATCATGAAGCTCGGCTTTTAGAAATGGTTCGGTAGATGTGATTCTTGCTCTAAAGATATTTCCTATATTTTCATCTGCCCAGCGAGCGAATTTTCTAGCCATAAACTCAACTTCTATAGTAGATGCTTCTCTCTCTTTTTCGCTTACACTGATACAGAGTGATTCTATATTTCTCAAAACATAAGAACCTTCCATCGTGTCGTTGTTGTTAATGGCTTTTAGAAGTCTATGAACAATCAAGTCGGAGTATCTTCTGATGGGTGAGGTAAAGTGGGTATACTCATCAAAACCAAGACCAAAATGTCCTGCATTTACGGGTGCGTATCTTGCTTGCATCTGAGACTGGATAATCAAAGTGTCAACCTCAGATGAGAGGTTCATCTCTTTAGCTTGTTTTTGTATCTCTGTTATCGTCTCTTTTATAGATTTTTTAATATCTACAAACATACCGATTCCTGCCAACTCTTGATACAAGTTTTGGATTTTAAGCTGGTTAGGCGGCTCATGTATACGAAATATGCCTCTTGAAAATCTCTTTGCAGCTTCTTTGTTTGCCAAAAGCATACAATCTTCTATTAACGCATGAGATGGCGTTTCATGTGCGTATGTCGTATGGGTTATGTTTGAGTTTTCATCGATGAACATTTCCAACTCATTGGAACGAAAATCGTAACCAATCTTTAGCCTTTTTGCTTTAAGCGCATCGGTGATGACTCTTAGCTTTGCTATATAGTCAAAAATTTTCTCTTCGGAAGGATTTTTAGCACTCAATTTGCCTTCAAAAAATTCATCTATCTCTTCATAGTTAAATCTTCTTTGAGAGTGGATAATAGCTTCATAAACTTTTGAGCCGACCACTTCTAAAGAATCAAGGTCAAGTTTCATCTCAAAAACATAAGAGAGTCTGTCTACATGTGGCTGCAAAGAGCAGAGCGTTTCACTTAGCTGACGGGGGAGCATCGGAATCGAGCGGTGAGGAAGATAGATGGAAAAACTTCTATAAATTGCCTCATTGTCAATCGCCCCAAAAGGCGTAACATACTCGCTTACATCGGCGATTGCGACGTAAAGCGTGGTTATCTCTTCGTCATAGTAGATTGCATCGTCAAAATCTTTTGCCGTAACGGGGTCTATTGTACAAAAAGGAAGTTTTCTTAAATCTACTCTGGATGGGTAAAGAGAAGCATCTACCTCTTTAAATGAAGCAGCCTGTTGTAAGACTTCATCACTAAACTCGTCATGTTTGTTGAACTGAGCAAGAACTATCTTCTCATCTACAAGCGGATCTTTTATGTTTCCAAGCTTTTCCATAATGGTGAAATCTTGGTTGTTGATTTTAAAAACGTCACCCTCATTGTATAAATTTAGCTCATCTTCTCTAAGTTCAACTCCGGCAGGAAAGTCTGTTTTTAAATCAATTAAAGATTTTTTGCCATCTTTTAGGACAATATATGTGACACTATATGTTTGTGCACGACCTACAATCTCAACGATTTTAGCACTCGGTGTTCCTCTTTTGCCCAGAAGTCTCTGTGCAATAATTAAGTCGCCTTCTCTTGCTTTGCTTGTCTCAACGTCATCGATAAAAAGATCTCGAACATACTCGCCGATAACATTAAGGTATGCAGTGGAGTTTTGGACAAGCCCTAAGGTTCCTGCACGATATTTTGAGTTGAACTGATAAACGTTCTCTTTTTTTGTAATGTACTCTTTTGCTAAAAAATCGTTTACATATTTGAGTTCATCGGGAGCGATATCTTGCTCACTCAATCCGTGAGTGAGTCTTATTAGGAGGGATTTCATGCTAAGCGTTATGCACTCTCTAGAGCTTTGTCAAAGCTTTCTATATCAAGATCATATTTGACAATCAGCTCTTTTGCGGCAGCTATGCTTTCATCTGTTATTATGCCGTTAAGCGGTACTGCAGTGCGTGTTACATGCAAAATCCTAGCAGCTCTTTTAAACTCTTCTTTTGCATCTTCAGGATTTTGACAGTTGCGTATAGTGTTGATAAGTCCAGACTCAAATCTCCAGTGTTCAAAAATAGTAGCACTTACATCAGGCGTATCAACACCGGCTACTTCTCTCTCAGCCGCTTCAACATTTTCAAGATTTAGGAGTGCTTCTTTAAATTTTTGTTGAGTTTTATCTGAAATTATCTGCTGCGCAATTAAGACTTTACCTATCTCCACTAAAAATGCCGCAGGAGATAGGATGCCGAGAAGTTTTGCCTCTTTTTTCAGACACCATGACGTTGTCAGTGCATGTTGTTTTTTCGACATTTGAGAAAATATATCGCCGTCAATTCCATAAGGGGAGAGATCTAGCGTAAAGCTTTTTTTAACGATGCTCGCAAGGGCAAAACCCCTTACCGTGCCCATTCCAAATAGACCGACTGCTTGATTAATCGTATTGATTTCACGGCTAAAACCATATAGCGGTGAATTTGCGGCTTTTAGAATATCTGCGGTTAAGAGAGGATCTCTTTCTAATATCTTGACCATATCGTTAAAAGTGCTATCCGGATCTTGATAAACTGCTTCTATTTGCATAGCCGACTCAGGAAGTGGAGGAAGTTGTTTTATTTTTTTAAGCATCTCTTCAGTCATTATAATTCTCTTTTTTCAATATTTAAATTGTCTCAATAATACATAGATGTTCATAAAAGACTACTGAATATTTACAAATTGTTGATATTATTTTCCAACATTTTAAATAAAAAAGGAAAAACATGCAAACAGAAGCAATGCTTATACAACTAGGTTATGTACCCAATGATGCTTTGGTCAAACAACTTCAAAAGATTCAAGCCAACACGGAGGGCTACGAAAAAATACAGAAGCATATTATGGATTTACATGATCATTTAAAAGTAGATGATGCTTATGTTGCTATGTCGAATTCTAATGATTGTTTCAAGATAAAGATAGACTCTCAAAGCCCTCAAATCGCAGACGAAGCACATGAGAAGATAAAACATTTTAGTGAAAAATATAAAGTAAAAGTGAATAAACTGGAAAATAAAAACACCTACTACATAGTAGGTTTCAATCAATAGGTGCACTAGATTGCAAGAGCCTATGAGTATTGAAGGATACGACGTTTTAATAGAAGAGTTTAAGTTTTTACTTGAATTTGAAAAACCTAAAGTTGCGGCAGAAAAATTAGTTGCTGCAGCTATGGGAGACAGAAGCGAAAATGCAGATTATCATGCGGCAAAAGAGAAGCTCCGCCATATTGACAAGAGGCTTTTTTACCTAAACAGAGTGATACAAAAATCCAAAATTATAGATCCCTCTACGCTCTCACATGTAAAGGTAAGTTTTGGCAGCAGTGTGAAAATCGTAGATCTCAAAACTGATGAAGAAGAAGTTTACACGATATGCGGAGTTTTGGAATCAGAACCTGAAAATGGACTTATATCGGTACATTCTCCGCTTGCACGTGCATTGCTTGGCAAAGAGGTTGATGATCAGTTTAAAATCCAGCTTCCGAATCAGAAAAAAGAGTATGAGATTTTAGAGATATATTACAAAAATATCTTTTCACTCAAAAAAAATATTCGTACAAAATCTGACTTTTCCTTTCATTAAATTTTTTTACCAACTATTTTTAGATATAATCTCCGCTTAAAAACCAAATTTTTAGGATTTCCAGTGAGCCAACAACTAGAAAATATTGAAAAAGTACTTGCATCGCATAAGTTGTCAAATGAAGACTACACGCATATTAAACAGATTTTAGGTCGTGAGCCTAATCTCGTTGAAATCGGAATTTTTTCTGCGATGTGGAGTGAGCACTGCAGCTACAAATCTTCAAAAGTTCACTTAAGCGGATTTCCTACAAAAGCACCATGGGTTATTCAAGGACCGGGAGAAAATGCCGGTGTTATCGATATCGGAGACGGTTATGCTGCCGTATTTAAGATGGAATCACACAATCACCCGAGTTTTATAGAGCCATATCAAGGCGCTGCAACCGGTGTTGGCGGGATTATGCGTGATGTATTTACGATGGGCGCTCGTCCTATTGCAAACTTGAATGCTCTGAGATTTGGTAATGTTTTAAATGATGACAAAATTTCTGCACACCAAAGATATTTGGTTCGCGGTGTTGTCTCTGGAATCGGCGGTTACGGAAACTGTATGGGAGTTCCTACAATCGGCGGAGAGACAAGTTTTGACGAATGTTACAACGGCAATATTCTTGTAAACGCTTTTACTATAGGTCTTGCAAAAAGTGATGAGATTTTTTACGGAAGAGCTGACGGTATAGGCAATCCTGTTATCTATGTTGGTGCAAAAACAGGTCGTGACGGTTTAGGCGGAGCGGTTATGTCGTCTGACAGCTTTACGGAAGAGTCTAAATCTCTTCGTCCGACAGTTCAAGTTGGAGATCCATTCACTGAAAAACTTTTACTTGAGGCTTGTTTAGAGCTTTTCAAAACTGACCATGTTATCGGTATCCAAGATATGGGTGCAGCTGGACTTACTTCAAGTTCATTTGAGATGGCTGGAAGAAGCGGCAGCGGTATGATAATGCATCTTGACCGTGTTCCTGCACGTGAAGAGGGAATGACTCCGTATGACTTTATGCTCTCAGAATCGCAAGAGCGTATGCTTCTTTGTGCAAAAAAGGGAAGCGAAGCGGAAATCATCAAGATATTTGAGAAGTGGGATTTGGATGCCGCGGTTATCGGCGAGGTAACGGCAACGGGCAATATGGAACTTTTCTGGCACGGAGATAAAGTAGCTGAAGTTCCTGTTAATCCTGTGAGCGAAGAGGCTCCTGTTTTAAATCGTCCAATGGTGCGCCCTGCATACTTGGATAAAATCGCAAATGTAACAATAAATGATTTTGCAAAAGTTTCAAATCAAGATGCATTTAACAAGCTTACAAAATCTATGGAAGTTGTAGACAAATCGTGGATATACACTCAGTACGACTCAATGGTTCAGACAAACACAATCAAAAAAGGCGGTATGCTTGACGCTTCTGTTATCCGTGTAAAAGAGAACAAAAAAGCTCTTGCAATGTCGGCTGACTGTAATGTTCGCTACTGCTATATAGATCCAAAAGGCGGAGCGGCAGCTGCTGTTATGGAGAGCGGCAGAAATGTTGCTATGAGCGGTGCTAGACCTTTGGCAATAACTGATTGTTTAAATTTCGGCAATCCTGAAAATCCTGAAGTCATGTGGCAGTTTGGCGAGAGCTGTTTAGGTATTAAAGAAGCATGTGCAGCACTTACCACTCCGGTAATCGGCGGAAACGTATCTTTGTATAATGAAACAAACGGCGTGTCGGTTTTTCCTACTCCATCAATCGCAACAGTAGGCGTAAATGATGATGAGAACAAGGTTTTAATGTCAAGTTTTCAAAAAGAGGGAAATACTCTTTACCTTGTAGGCGAGAGTAAAAGCGAATTTGGCGGATCTCTCTACATGAAAGAGATTTGTGGAGTCGTTGCAGGAATGCTTCCTGAGATTGATTATGAAAAAGAGCTTTTCCTTTGGGACCTTGTTATTGAAGCAAATAAAAGAGGCTTTTTAGAGTGTGCAAAAGATGCGAGCAGCGGCGGTGTGGCGATGGCTCTTGCTAAAATGTCGGCGGTAAGCGGACTTGGATGCAGCGTTAGAATGTTGGTTGATGATGAGAAAGATATTTTCTCGGAGAGTATGAGCCGTGCCATAGTAGAAGTCAAAGAAGAACATTGTGCATCTTTTGAGACTATGAGCGGTGGCGGAATGTTTTGTCAAAAAATCGGAATTATCGGTGGCGATAAGATAAAAATCAACAATGTCGAGATGAGTATGGATGAGTTAAAAGATAACTACTTCAATACATTTAAAAGAGTTATAGAGAGAGACTTATAGTCTTCTCTTTGCTCTGATTCTACCACCTTTAACTAAAAATCTATTTTCAAATGATATTAAATCAAATTTTAAAATTTTCTAAGTACAATACTCGTTATAAATTTTTTTTATAAAATTTTAAATTGCATATCATTAAGGCACCTAAATAGTTATGGGCAAAACTACATACACGAAAATAACGGCAAAAATAATACTGATAACACTTTTTTTCACTTTAACGGGTGCTTTCATGTATGGAGAGTATATGAAAAAAAATGCAATTTCAACCCTTTCACATGAAGATGCTAAAAAAACAAGTATGCTGGTTTTTGAAAGTTTATACTCTGCCATGCAAAAAGGGTGGACAAAAGATGATTTAAGAGAGATTATCAGCAGACTAAATCATGTTGATCCATCTATGAAAATTGACGTCTACAGAAGCAAGGCAGTATCTGAAATTTTCGGCGTAATAGAAAAAGATGAATTAGCAATCAGCAAAAATCAGGACATACAAAGAGCTTTGAAGGGTGAAGAGGTATTAAATATATCAGGTTCAAGTTTTATAAAGTATTACTATCCGGTAGTTGCCAAACAAGATTGTCTTAAATGCCATACAAACGTAAAAGAAGATGAAGTTTTAGGAATTATTGATGTATCGTATCCGATAAATAATTTAAAAGTTTCATTAGATGAGATGATAAATTTTTTCATAATGTTTATTGCAGTATTTTCGCTTATTATCTTTTTGGCTATTTTTATAGAATTTAATCAGTATATTCTCAAGCCTATTAAAAATTTTTCAAATGCAATCCAAAGTATAACTAAGTCGCAAGATATGACAAAAAGAGTGGAAGTAAACGACAACATAGAGGAGATAGACTCCATAAAGGATGTTTTCAATGTGATGCTAGACTCTATCGAATATCAATTTTACTATGATACTCTGACAGGGCTTGAGAACAGAAGAAAGTTGACAGAAAAACTAGAAGAGAAGAAAAGCTCATTTTTAATGATTATAAATATTGACTCTTTTCAAGAAATAAATGACTTGTACGGAAATGAAGCAGGGGATTCTATATTAAAAGATTTTGCCATCTTTTTGAGGGAGAATATATTTGGTACTAACTCTCCCTACAGGCTTCATTCGGATGAGTTCTCTTACCTGTGCGACAAGATAACGGATATAGAAGAATTTAAGAAATTTGC
>CAIUZU010000179.1 GCA_903903705.1 uncultured Helicobacteraceae bacterium | reverse complement strand
AGGATCTCTAGAAGTTCTAAGATTCCCATATCCACAAGGGCAACCATTTGTGCTTTTAGCTCTACAAACTCTACACCTGCTTCAAGAAATGCATCCTTTACATGTGCAAACGTTACATCGTAAGTTATGTCTGATTTTGCAAAGAGCTCATCTCTTTTGATGTTTTCATCGAAGAATGGCGTTACCTCATGTTTTGAGTAGACTCTTAGTGAAAAGTCTGGGCGTGCATGCATCTCTCCATAGTCAAAACTCATAAACTCAAATTTTTTACATGATGATGCCATCTCCTGTGCAAATGCTTCATATCCGAGAGCTATTTCACCTCTGTCTTTGTAATATTTTTTTGCTTTTTGCTCTACCCATGCATCATCAACATCAAAAACAACTTCATGTCCATCCACTCTGGCACTTTTACCTTTGTAGTAAAGTTCACATGGAAATGCATCAAAAATTTCATTTGCTATAAAAAAAGCATTTTTGCACTTCAATTCACTCAAAGATTTATAGTGTGCAAGTTTTACGACATCGCCAAAACTCTCCTCAAAATATGATCTTTGAAACTCTTGCAGCGAGTCAAATCTCTCGATAACTACAAACTTTAAAGTGCTTATCAGCGTCGGTCTTAAAGTATGGATAAATTCTATCACGTCAGCTAAAAAATAGCCGTGGTGCGCACCTATTTCACATATAGTCGCATTATTAGACAAAAAGCCCTCATCAACCAAAGAGATAATATGTTTTGCAATAGTACCGCCGAAAAATTTGCTTGTACTGACAGAGGTGTAAAAATCGCCTCCTTTTCCAATATTTTTGTAGGTTGCATAGTAGCCATTTTCGCCATAAAGCCAATCACTCATGTAGTCGCTAAATTTCATCTTTGTACATCTCATATAGGGTTAATAGTTCAAGCTGTTTATCAATCTCATAAATCGCAACATCGTCTTTTTGAATCTCAAGAGAGTTTTGCAGCAAGTCAACATCGTACTGGGTTTTGTATCCTGCTCTAAAGAGATCTTGCGTATCTGCTAAAAGCTTCTCATAAATATCTCTGTTTTCAACACTTAGCTGCTTTTTTTTCTCAAAATTATCTATATTTTGCATCACCTGCTCAAAGAGTGCGATTAACTCTCTTTTTCTATCTTCAACAACAAGTTTTGATTTTAAATAGTCGATTTTTGAAGACTCTA
The DNA here is from genome assembly GCA_903903705.1 of uncultured Helicobacteraceae bacterium. Lineage (GTDB taxonomy): Bacteria > Campylobacterota > Campylobacteria > Campylobacterales > Sulfurimonadaceae > Sulfurimonas. The sequence continues at coordinate 4,227 of CAIUZU010000179.1, read as the reverse complement.
CATCTTTAAAACTGTTTATATCAAGCGGCAAATTTGCTTTAAAACCAAAGCTGTAATACTCTTTTTCATTTGGACCGAACTGGTAAGAAGTATTGCTTTTATCCCAGCTGTATCCCGCTGTAGCATTAACCCTTGGGAGATACTTCGTAACAGTCAGATCTTTCGCATATCCATTTTTAATAATTTCACTTTCTGACATGCCGAGTATAATATTTTGCTCTAAAAACTGCTCTTGAGTAATGAGTTTTAACGTCGGTACAGAAGCATTTTCATGGTTCATATCACTAATAGCATGAAACTTTGAGATAACTCTCTCTTTGTTTGTTTCTATATCATAAAGAGCTTGAATAAAAACATTTCTCTCAACTATTGCACTATCCAAAAAGCCGGAATCAAGCTGACCGTTAAGGTAACCCTCTTTTTTCTGCGCTAGATTTATCTCAGAATTTTCTATTTGAAGTTTTTGCTTGCTAATCTTTAAATCCATCTGTTTTATCTGCATCAAAAGAGAAATTGCATCTTTTATCAACTTCCTTTTTACCACATCAATAGAGTAATTTGAGTAGATTTTAGAAGCTTCTGCAAATTTGATACCGTAGTAAATTCCGCCGCTTTGAAAAATGGGCTGATCCATTTTGATTGCAGCACTCTCTGAAGTTTGCTCATCACCGTATGGATTGCTTTTTGTATGACTGTAGTTTAAATTAAGAGGAGCTATCCATGAATCGCGAAGTTTTGAACTCTCGGCTTCATTTTTTTTAAAATCATAATCAAACTGCTCTTTTTTGTTTTTAGAGATATAGTCATCTAGTTTCTCATCACAAAAAAGTGTGCTACTACAAAGAGCTAAGAGCGCGATTGAGAGCTTTAAAACCTTCATCTATCTCCTCTTTCGTAATTGTTAGAGCCGGTAGAAGTCTGAGTGTATCTCGCCCTGCTCTTAAAACTATCACTCCCTCTTCTCTTGCATTTGAGATCATTTTTGCTAAAGTATCACTATCTTTAGCGCGCAATCCGCACATCATACCGATGCCGACTTTTGAAGTAAAAACGTCTCTATGCTCCATGTAAAATTTCTCAAGTTCATTATCAAAATAGTCTATGCTTTTTTGAAGTTCACCACTCTCGTACATCTCGTCTAAAATATCTACAACCTCACATGCAGCAGTTGTGCTTAAAAAGTTTCCGCCAAATGTTGAACCGTGGTCTCCTGCACTAAAGACATCTTTTAGCGTTGTCATAACTACACCGATTGGAACTCCGCCGCCTAGCCCTTTTGCAAGAGTTACGACATCAGGCTCTATATCATAATAGTTTGAAGCTAAAAACTTTCCTGTTCTATAAACTCCGGTTTGCACCTCGTCGATAATAAGCAGTACATCTTTTGATTTTAAAAATTTTGCCAACTTTTGAACCGCTTCTCTATCTAGCGGCTGAACTCCGCCCTCACCTTGAACAAGCTCAATCATAACCGCACATGTATGATCATCTACCAAACTCTCGACATGGTTTATATCATCAGCATAAACAAACCCGTCCGGATAAGGTCCAAAATAGTTATGCATGTACGCCTGTCCCGTTGCTTTTACCGTTGTAATAGTTCTTCCGTGAAAAGAGTGCTGAAGCGTTATGACTTTATATCTTTTGAGTTCGCCCTCTTTTTCACCAAATTTTCTAGCAATCTTGATAGCTCCTTCATTTGCTTCTGCACCGCTGTTTCCGAAAAAACATTTCATATCGTAGCCGCTTGCTTCAACAATTTTCTGAGCTGCTTTTGCCTGAGGAGCGATGTAATAGAGGTTTGATGTGTGTGTTATATTTGATAGCTGCTTGCAAATCGCATCATTTACTCTTTTATTTGCATGACCTACACTGCAAACTGCAATTCCTGAAGCAAAATCAATATAATTTTTCCCATTTGCATCAACCAATCTCGCATTATTACCGCTTACAAACTCAACATCCGCTCTTGCATAAGTCGGTAAAACATATTTTTTATCTAGTTCTTTTATATTATTCATTTTCTAATTTCTACCTTATTTTCTTGAAATATTGCACTCTTTGCACTTAATGCATGCTTTGAAGTCGTTAAATTATTAACACCTCTTGTGCCGCTGTATATTAAAACACAATCACAACGGAGATCATCATTATGCCTTACCTTAAGTTCAATGCTTCCGTTTATGGAAGTTACTTTTACAACTTCATCCTCACTAAACCCTAAAGAGCTGTGCAGATAAACATGTTCTTCACGGTTAAATTGTGAGTTCAGACTTTTTTGGCTTTTACATGTGATAAGGTACATTCCATTATCTTCATCTATTTTGGAGTTAAGTTCATCTAAAAAGAGAAATTCTCCATCATCAGTATCAAAACCGTTAATGTAGGGTATCTCTTCTCTATCTTCAACATACCAAGATCCATCCATTTTTTGCACTGCAAAGTTTTTAAAATGCTTGATATAAAACTCTTCGCTCTCAAGCTCTATGCTAAACTCTCTGCACAAATAGGCACTCAAATCATACTCGCTGATTCCTGTTTTGCACTCTGCAACTTTAGGCATAAATGACATTTTATTGTGAGAGTAGGAGGTTCTGATATCATCCTTATATAAAAAACTTTTTGCAGGAATTACAAGATGAGCCGCTTCACTCGTCTCATTTTCATAAAGCCCAAAGTAGACAATATTTTCAACTCCGCTTATAGACTCCCTTACTCTCAGAGAATCGGGCATCTGAGAGAGCGGATTTGCACCTTGAATAAAAACTGTTTTAAAGTTGCTAAATTCAGTATTAACTTTAGATACTTTTTCGCTTTTTTTATTAAACGGTGAAGCTATATTTGCCTTTGAAGAGCCAAGATAGCTCACGCCACACCCCTCTTTGCCAAATAGCCCAAGCATAGCGGCAAAAGCGTCAATTGCTCTCATAACATCTGCACCATCGCTATATTTTTGTATGCCTACTCCGCAAACGATAGCGACTTTTTTATCTTTTACCAATCTAAGAACATCTCCAAGCTGACCGATAGAGACATCCATCTGATCTAAAACTGCTTTGATTCTTATATTTTGCGTCAATTCATAATAATCTTCATACTCACTTGCATGCTTTTGCAAAAACTCTTCGTCACACCCATTTTCAATATGTAAAAAACGACTAAGCAACATCGCCAAAAATAGATCCGTATGCGGTTTTAGCTGAATATGAATATCCGCCGCCTTAGCTATTTTTGTCCTTATGGGATCTATAACGATTATGATTTTATCTTTTATAAGCGGTAAAAGATGGCTTGAAGTCGTATGAGGATTTCTTCCCCAAAATATGACAACCTCAGATTTTGCGATTTCTGTAATGGGCATATTTTTGTTACTGCCTCTGCCCTCTTCTATTCCGACCTCTCCTGCTCCATCGCACAAACTTCCTTCACAAAGCGTAGCTCCATAAGAGGCAAAAAAATGGTCTATCACCTCCTGCATCAGAGCAAAATTTCCACTTCCGCGATAGTGTAAAATCTCACTCTTGGAGCTTGAGAGGATTATCTCTTTTAATTTTAAAAGTGCTTCTTCAAGAGATATCTCTTTGCCTTTGTATCTCGGCTTTTGAATAGTTACATGTTTTTCATAATGATTTAAATGAGGACATAAGAAGCCATGCGTATAGCCGCTTTTTAAACCCTTAAGCATCCCATCTTCAAAAATCACCTCGCATGCATCATAACAATCGAGCGGACATGCCGTAATATTACTCATCCTTTAGCTCAACTTTTACTAGTTTTGAAAAGAGCTTTGGCGACTCTATTATGATTTGAGCCATGTATTTAGATATATTTTTGCTATCAGCAATATTTAAAAGTCTTGAGATCTTATATGGACTCTTTTCGCCATCTATATAAAGAGTGCTTTTTTTAGCGTTTAACACATCCTGCTCATCCAGATATATTGTAAGAAGTGCCTTAGAATCATCTGCAACTTTTGCCAAAGGAGTTGCAACACCGACGACTTGCCCTGCTTTTACGAGTATCTCATAAAGGATAAAGTTCTGTGCAGTTAAATTTTTATCAGATATGTTTCTCTCAAGCTGCGCTTCTCTTAATTTAAGATTTGAAATCTCTATTTTTAAATTTTGAATCTCTTTTCTTGTACTTAGATATAAATTTTCACTGGTAATGAGGTCATAAAATTCTCTGTCTTTTTCAACTGACGACTTAACTTTAAGCGGTTCTATT
>CAIUZU010000178.1 GCA_903903705.1 uncultured Helicobacteraceae bacterium | reverse complement strand
TTTGCAATGAGCGTTTTTTGTCATTGCAAAAGAGGGATATTACTTAAACCAACTTTTCATCTTCTCGATGGCAGAGTCTAAAACGCTCTCATGAGGTTTGGACTCTATTCCAAATGACTCTTGAAGCTTTTTGAGAAGATCTCTTTGTTCATCGGTAAGTTTGTTAGGGTATGTAATATTTACCTGTGCTATCAAGTTTCCTTTACCGTGCCCGTGAACATCATCTATACCTTCACCCTTAAATATAAAATGCTGTTTATCTTTAGTCCCAATATCTAATTTCAGCTCTAGCTCACCTGTTAAAGAGGGTATTGTTAAACTATCGCCTGCAACGGCTTGGGTAAAAAATACCGGAATTGCGATGTATACATCATTTCCGTCTCTTTGAAAATGTTTATCCGGTTTTACGCTAAAAGTTACATAGAGATCTCCCCTGCTTCCTTTTTTGCCTATATTTCCTTTGCCTGAGACTCTTAGACGGTTTCCATCATCAATTCCTTTTGGAATCTTAATAGTAACATTGCCTCTCTCTCTTCATCGTAACCCTTGCCATTACAACTATTACAAGGAGCTGATGGTGCAGAGCCTGTTCCCTGACATGCAGGACATGTTTGAGAAAAGGTCATAAAACCTTGTTTCATAAAAACTTGCCCTTGTCCTCTACATTGACTACATGTAGAGAGCTTGCCGTCTTTTGCACCTGTGCCGCTGCAACTTTTACAAGAATTTTTGTATTTAAACTCTACATCCTTTTCGCATCCAAAAACAGCTTCATTGAAGCTAATGGACATATTGATGTTCATATCAAGAGAGTATTTTTCCATATCTGCAGGATTTTGACGACGGCGAGAACTGCCTCCTCCAAAACCGCTAAACATCTCTTCAAACATTGAACCGAGATCATCAAATCCACCTGATGAGCGACCTCTGCCGCCCATACCTTGAAGACCCTCTTTGCCGTAGCGATCATAGGTGCTTCTCTGCTTGTCGTCGCTTAAACACTGGTAAGCTTCATTGCAAAGTTTAAATTTATGCTCGGCTTCGCTGTCACCGGGATTTTTATCCGGATGGTAAATTTTAGCCATTTTTCTATACGCTTTTTTAATTGTTGTTTGATCTGCGTCTTTGGTGACTTCTAATATTTCGTAATAGCTTAAATCTTGCATATTATAGTACGTGTCCTAACATTTAAAATTTTTGCAATTATACTGTTTTAAATTTAATGTATGTATAATCCCGTTTATGAAAAAAAATATACTATTTATAGCCCTTGTTTTACTATTTGCAGGCTGTTCTAAAGAACCGCTGACCTTTTCTAGCATGCCAAAAACAGAGCTTATAAAGAGCAGTTTTAGTGATCTGCCAGAGTGGGAGAATGAAGATTTTACCAAAGCGTTAGGCTCTTTTATCGAGAGCTGCAAAACGAGTAAAACAAAAGAGATATATAGAGATTTATGCACTCAGGCGGTTGGCGAGAAAGATGCAAAAAAATTTCTTATGACTCACTTCATGCCATACAAAATAAGTCAATTGCAAAATGAAGAAAATTCCATATTGACTGGCTATTATGAACCTGAACTTAGAGGTTCTTTGGTTAAAAAAGAGCCTTATCTTTACCCTATATACAAAACACCGAGTGACTTAGTTACCGTTGATCTTGGAACAATTTATCCGGAACTTAAAAGCTATAGATTAAGAGGCAAGTTAGAAGGCAATAAGCTGGTACCTTATTATGCTAGAGGAGATGTAAGCACAAAACCTCTAAAGGCTGATGTGATTTGCTATACGGATTCAAAGATAGATCTTTTTTTCTTAGAAGTACAAGGTTCGGGAAGAGTGACGCTTGAGAATGGAAAAACATTATTTATAGGATATGACAACCAGAATGGATATCAATACAGTTCCATCGGAAAATATTTGGCAAGCATCGGTGCAATACCACTTGAGAACGTATCACTTCAAACCATAAGTGCGTGGCTTAAAGAGAATCCATCAAGGATTGACGAGGTTTTAAACTACAATAAATCGATGATATTTTTCAAGCAAAAAGATAAAGCTGCAAGCGGCTCTTTGGGTGTAGTTCTTACGCCAAAACGTTCAGTTGCGGTGGATCAAAGATATATTCCTCTTGGAGCTATGCTCTATTTGAGCGCAGAAGCGAAAGATGTAAAGTTTAATCAAGTGGTAATGGCACAGGATACGGGCGGAGCGATAAAGGGAAGCGTGAGAGCCGATATGTTCATGGGATACGGAGAAGATGCCAAAGAGATAGCCGGCAAGTTGAAAGCGCCTCTGACTTTATGGGTACTTTTGCCGAAAAATAGTAAAAAAGAGAGTTTATGAGAGGCTCTTTAGATAAGTTTGACAAGCTTGTAGAAGCACTGCAACAGCTTCCGACTATAGGAAAAAAATCAGCAACAAGACTGGCTTATCACATGGTTATAAAAGATAGTTTTGCCGGAATGAAAATCTCTCATGCTATAGAAGAAGCATTGGGATCTCTTAAGCAGTGCAGTTCATGCGGCGGAATGAGCGAAGATGATTTATGCTTTATATGCTGTGATGATAGCAGAGATGAGACGCTTCTTTGTATAGTAGAAAATGCAAAAGATATACTGCTGCTTGAAGAGAATGGACTCTTTGACGGAAGATATTTTGTTTTAGACTCCCTAGAAGAGTTAAATTTTTCAGGTTTGGAAAAACTAGTCGGCTCGGGAGTTAAAGAGATTGTTTTTGCATTAACGCCATCCATTGCAAATGATGCGGTTATGTTATATATTGAAGATAAATTAAGTAATTTTAATATAAACTACTCAAAAATTGCTCAGGGTGTTCCCACTGGCGTGAGTTTAGAAAACATAGATTTATTGTCTTTAACTAGGGCATTGGCAGATAGAGTAAGGGTGTAACTGTGAAGTTTGTTTATGGTGCTTTATTTTTATTTATAGTTTTAAGTTTTAGCGGATGTAGCTCAAAAGATACACTAAAACCTGAAGAGACCCTTCTTTTGGAAACAAAAGATAGTAATAACTCAAGCGATGAACTGGCTGAATTTTCTGATGAATTTGAAGCAAAAGAGATCTATGATCCGCTTAACGGATACAATAGGTGGATGACAAACTTCAATGACGGTGCTTATGAATATGTGCTCAAACCTGTCGCGAAGGGATATAAAGTAGTGTTACATGTAGAGATCAGAGAGAGTATAGGAAATTTTTTTAACAATCTCTATTTTCCAACACGCTTGGCAAACAATATTTTGCAGGGAAAACTTTCAAATGCTGCAGAGGAGAGTGCAAGATTTGTGCTTAATACCACGGTAGGAATTGCTGGGTTATTTGATCCTGCTAAGAGATATCTTGAGCTTGAAGCACATGAAGAGGATTTCGGTCAAACACTTGGATTTTACGGAGTAGGCGGTGGCGTGCATATAGTTTTACCACTTTTGGGACCATCAAATATAAGAGATACGATAAGCCTCTACCCAGACTCTCTGATTAGCATTATTGACTATGATAAAAGAAGTTACTGGACTTTAACGGATACTCCGGCAGAGTATATCGGTGCAAAAGTTCTTGAAGAAGTAAACTATGCATCGCTCAATATGGAAAAGTATGATAAAATTAAAAAAGATGCGGTAGATTTGTATCCGTATTTAAGAGATATGTATGAACAGTATAGAAAAAAACAGGTTGAGGAGTGAGTGTGAGAAAAATATATAAAAAGATGCTAATGCTATGTATTGGTTTGGTATTAGTGCAAAATGTGGCTGCAAATGAACAAGTAGAATTAAAAGAACATTTTTTAAACAAGATTAATGAAGTTATCTTGATAGTTGAAGATAAAAAGTTGTCTAAGGTTGATAGAAATAGCAATATTATAAAGTCTTTAACGCCTATGATGGATTTTGAGCTTATGGCGAAACTTAGCTTAGGAAAGAAGTGGAATGAACTCTCAAAAGCAGATAAAGATAAGTTTGTTGCTCTTTATGTAGAGAGAATGAAACAGTCATACTCATCAAAAATAGATGCTTATAAAGATGAAAAAGTTGAAGTAAAAAAGATAGAGCAGCCGCAAGACGGCAGAATCGCTTTTATAACTGATCTTGTAAGCAAAGAGCAAAAACTTGAAATAGTTTACAAGTTTCATAAACCTAAAGAGAAAGCAACAACTAAAGAGAATTGGCTTATTTACGATGTAGAAATTTTAGGTGTGAGCATACTTAAAACAGATATAGCACAGTTTAAAGAGTTTTTACAGACAAAAAGCATAACTGAATTAATGGATGTCTTGGCTAAACAATCGTAAATAGAATATTGAAAAAATATTATAAATTTATTCAATAATTGTTCTTGATTTCGTGAGTTAAAAGCTCTGTTGTCTTTGAAACCTTAGTAGTTAAAATGCCTGTTTTAGGAGGTGTTTTTAGTGGAG
>CAIUZU010000177.1 GCA_903903705.1 uncultured Helicobacteraceae bacterium | reverse complement strand
TTTTTGTATCGAGTCGTCTACGAGTATGAGATGTGAACTAAGTCCGTTTTTATCGCATAATTTTTTTATAGAAGAGGATACTTTTTCTATGTCTAAATCAGTATACTCTTTGTCAAAAAGCACGACTTTATAGGAGTAGTTGTCTATAAGCTCTTGAAAATCTACAAGAGAAGATGCCACTTCATACGTCAATCCGTCTATCGTCTCTATGATTTTTGTATATAGTCTTGCCTCAAAAGCACTTTTTTTGGCTATTAAAATATCGGCTCTGTATCTTGGTATGATTGGATGTTCTACGGAGTTAACCGGTTTTTCTAGAACAGCTTTTTGAAAAACTTCTTTTGATTCATCTATTTCAACAATACGTTCTTCCAAAAATCTATTTAAAACGAATATGATTTCTGCACGGACAAGAGGTTTTGTCGTATAATCGTCAAGTCCTGCAGATATAAATCGTTCTCTATCTCCCTTAAGTGCATTTGCCGTTAGTGCAACGATAGGCACATGGGGAACTTTATAATCCTCTTCCCACTCTAAGATCTCAGCTGTTGCTTCAACACCGTCTAAAAACGGCATTTGAACATCCATGAAAATAATATCGAAATTCCCATCTTTTCTTTTTTGAAATGCTTCAAGACCGTTATTGGCAATAGTAACCGATAATCCTAAATCTTCAAGGGTTCGTTTAATTAGTTTTTGATTTATAATATTGTCCTCTGCAACTAAAACATTTGCTATAAATTTTGACTTTCCTATATCAAACTTTTTGCGGGATATTTTTTTAGCAAGTTCTCCGGAGGAACTTAAGATAAGATAGTTTTCTAGAGTCTGTTTTAACTTTGAGTAGTGCAGCGGCTCATAGAGAGTTTTAAAAATATCAAAACCTAAAGAGTCCACTTTTTTAATTAAATTCGACTTTGTTAAAACAATAACTTTTTGTGAGAGTTTTGTCAATTCAAATAGTTCATTATCGTTTACATAATCATAATCTACAAATATAATATCATAATGCATCTCTTTTTCAAGGAGTTCGACCTTGTTTATATTTTTAAATGTGTTATAGCCTACTCCAAGGTAATCAAGATACTCTCTTAAGTTTTTATCTTGTTTTTTCATTTTTATCAAATCGCTGAAGATAAGTGCATTTAAGTTAGCAAGGCTATTTTGAGAGCCTTCACCGGGTGTTTCAAGATTTTCAAAATCAAGTGTAAAGAAAAAAGTTGTTCCATCTCCGATTTTGCTCTCTAAATCAAGCTTGCCTCCCATCAACTCGACAAAATTACTAGAAATAGTAAGTCCAAGTCCTGTGCCGCCGTATTTACGAGTAATTGAACTGTCGGCTTGAGAAAAAGCTTCAAAGATTTTAGATTTTTGCTCACCCGTGACACCTATGCCGCTATCTTGAACCTCAAATTTGACTCTTGTTTTATCTGGCAAATCAGAGTTTACTTTTATAATGTTGACATTTACAAAACCGCCGCTATTGGTAAATTTAACTGCATTTGAGAGAAGGTTTATAATAACTTCTTTGAGTTTGGTAGGATCTCCTTTGAGAGAAAACTCAAGATGCGGATCTATAAAACAGCCTAAGTTAATATTTTTTTCACTTGCACGAACTGCATAAACTTCAATAGCACTTTCAAACTCTATAATAGGGTTAAATACAATATTTTCAATTTCAAGTTTATTGCTCTCAATTTTTGACAGGTCTAAAATATTGTTTATGATTTCAAGAAGATTTTCAGAGCTTTTCTCTATGATATCCACAAACTCAATCTGCTCATCTCTTAGACCCGAATCTTTTAAAAGCTCTGTAAATCCTACGATACCGTTGAGCGGTGTGCGAATTTCATGAGACATGTTCGCTAAGAACATTGATTTTGCTTCGCTTGCTTCTTGTGCAAAAATTTTATCTTTTTTTGTCTCTTCTATAATCTCTTCAAGGAGTTGATAAGCTAAATTGGTACCCTCTGAAGTTTGTAAGTTGATTTTTCTCTCTCCTGAGTCATAATCTTTAGCAACTTTTTTTAGTACGTTTTCGAGATGCCTAATGTTTTTTGTAATTGCACTAGAGAGTAAATAGCCAAGAAGTGCCAAGATAATAGAAATAACCCAAATGCTAAAGACGATAATTAAAATTTGCAAAGAGCTGTTTTTTATCTCTGTAGCCCTTGCATCCATAGTTTCAAGTAGCAGATTTTCTGCATTGGAGATGATATCGATCTTCTCTGAGAGCATCGTAAACCATACTCCTGAAGTGATATCATACTTTGCACTGTTTGCAACCGTAATGATTCCTGTTCTCTCGCTGTTTACATCTGCAAATAGCTCTTTACTCTGTGGCGTTTGAAAGATAGTATTTAGTTTAGTTACCAACTCTTCATTTTGTATTCTGTCGTAGTTGAGG
>CAIUZU010000176.1 GCA_903903705.1 uncultured Helicobacteraceae bacterium | reverse complement strand
TAGCTAAAAATTTTAGTCTCTCTAGCAGTGGCAGCGACTCATCTTGCGCTTGTTTTAAAACTCTCGTATTAAACTGAAGCCATGAGAGTTCACGGTTGTTGAAAAGATCCGGATTTTTGAGATTTAACATTATAAAACCTTATAAAAATATATTTTTTTACTAATTGGGCAATTATATCAAAGAAAGGTTACCTTATGATTCCAGTGCCGCTCCAGTTGGCAGAATGGTATATCGTAACACCTTTTTTACGAGCATAATAGCGCATAAGAAGTTTTTGCAGGGTCGGTTCAATAGATGGATAAAACCATGCATTGTTGCTAGATGCAACTATAAAATCAACATCTCCCTCATAGATCTCTTGACATGTGGCTTCATAGCAGATTGCATTTCTAAACTTTATCCCTTTGATAACAAAATCAGTAGGTGCATCAGCCGTTTTAAAGTCGGATGCTCCCGCAAAAAAGATTTCGTTTACAAATTTTTTTGCAAAATCAGGCAGAGGAATATACTCTCCAAAAGGAACAAGCACCATTTTCTTTGCTACTTCATAATTTCCATTACTAAACATATAAGTTACATTGTAGTGCAAATTATCCTCTTTAAGAAGTGAACCTGCAACAATGGCGATATCGTATGATAGCTCTTGAAGTTGCTGTATAACGCTATTTGCCTGATTCATATAGAATGGGAAAACTGATTCCGGAAATAAAATCAGATCATATCCATCATTCTTTGCGTCTCTAATTTCTTTATATATAAGTTCGATTGTCGGGCGCAGATTTTCTCTGTTCCATTTTATATCTTGCTTAAAATCAGTGGAAATTAGTTTTATCTTCAGTGGAGCATCTTTTTGTATCGGCGGATTGAAGTTTATAGCAAGGATTAGAAGTAAAAGCGGAATTAGTCTATACGGTTTTTTTATATAATTAGGCAGAGAAAGAGCCGCAAGTATAAGGAAGAGCTGATACTTAAACACTCCAAAATAGCTATCTACAAAAAGCAGCTCTATTTGTAGCCAGTTAAAATCAACCGGTTCAAAAAAACTAAGTCCAAAGAGTAAAACTGCTCTTATGGCGACACTGTTTGTAAGTGCCAAAATGCCGAAAAACAGCATGTAAACAACTGAAAATGCAATGGTTATGACAGTTTCTATATTGTTTATGCCGTTGTATTTAAAGCTGTATCCAATCCAGTAAAACCAGAATAAACCTATCAAAAAGCCGGCTATTAAAATGGCTCTTTTTGGCATATACAAAAACATTGCAAGAGCGAAAAGTCCAAAAACCGTATTTAAAATTTTTATCGTTATGCCAAAATGTTCAAGATAAAGAAATGCACTAAAGAGAAGAGAAGTTACAACTCCGCATATTAAGTCAAAAAGAATGGGATTATATTTTTTTCTAACATCTTGAAGTTTTTCAATCATTTTTCTTTGCTCTATTTTTTGTGCGAATTATAGCACTCTTCAGTCTGCTGTTAATATACTTTTTGTATAATCGCCGCAATTTATTCAAAGGAAACCTAAAGATATGGAAATTATAACTCAGTTATTACCGTTTGTGATTTTGATTGCAATTATGTATTTTGTAATTATTCGTCCGCAGCAAAAAGCGGCAAAAAGTCATCAAGAGATGATAGAGGCTCTTAAAAAGGGTGACAAAATCGTTACCGTTGGTGGAATCATATCTACTGTTTATAAGGTTGAAGATAAATTTTTAAGCATCAAAATCAATGATGACATTATCGTAAAAATCACAAAAGAAGCAGTTGCTAGAAAGTATGAGGATGAAGCTTAATTTCCGTATAGTAATTCTTGCCCTCTCTCTAGTTTTCGGTCTTGTATTTTCTGCTCCTTCTCTCTTACAGCTAGAGAGCGGTAAGAAAGTTGCACTCGGTCTTGATCTTCAAGGCGGCTTGTACATGCTTTTGGGTGTAAAAACAGAAGAAGCTGTCGTTTCTCGTATCAAATCAATCGCGGCAAGCGTAAAAAATTTCAGCGAT
>CAIUZU010000175.1 GCA_903903705.1 uncultured Helicobacteraceae bacterium | reverse complement strand
GTTCGGTGAGGGAATATCCAAAGAGGGTGAACTCGTTGATTACGGCGTAAAACTAGATATAATAGACAAAAGCGGTGCTTGGTTCTCTTATGAAGATATAAAGCTTGGACAGGGGCGTGAAAATGTTAAAGCTAAGTTTAAAGAAGATCCAAAATTAGCTCTTGAAATAGAAGAAAAAATTAAAACGGCTATGGGTATAAATAATCTTATGACCATGGACAGTGATGAGATTGAAGAAACGGTTGATGACTAACCCTTTAAACCATTAAAAATTAAAATAATACTAAAGAGGTGATAAATAATGTTTATAGATAATGTAAGTGCAATTGAAGTAATGGATTCTCGCGGAAATCCTACGGTAAAGACAACGGTAGAGTTAAGTGACGGAACAAAAGAGAGTGCAATTGTACCATCAGGTGCTAGTACCGGAAAACGAGAAGCATTAGAGCTTCGTGACGGCGGCAGCAGATATATGGGCAAAGGCGTGCTTAAAGCGGTAGAGAATGTAAACAGCCAAATTGCTGATGTACTAATAGGTCTTTCTCCATTTAATCAAGCAGTAATAGATGCAACAATGAAAGAGCTAGATGGAACTGACAACTACGGTAATCTTGGTGCAAATGCTGTTCTAGGCGTATCAATGGCCGTTGCACGTGCTGCTGCAAAAAGTCTAGGCATTCCTCTTTATCGTTATTTAGGCGGTGCAAATGCTATGGTTATGCCGACACCTATGCTAAACATTATCAACGGCGGTTCACATGCGGACAACTCTGTGGATTTTCAAGAGTATATGATTATGCCTGTAGGTTTTGAAGATTTCGCTACTTCACTTCAAGCTTCAGCTGAAGTTTACCATAGCTTAAAAAATATTTTAAAAGCGAAAAAACACAATACCGCACTTGGTGATGAGGGCGGTTTTGCACCTGATTTAAGTTCAAATGAAGAGCCTATTCAAATAATTATGCAGGCAATCGAGGCGGCAGGCTATAAAGCCGGTGAACAAATGGCTATTGCTCTTGATGTTGCCGCATCTGAGTTAGTAACAGATGGCGGGTATAGACTTGATAGTGAAAATAGAACAGTAACGTCTGCGGAGTTGGTAGACTATTATGTAGATCTATGCTCAAAATATCCAATCGTATCTATCGAAGATGGCTTAAGTGAAGATGACTGGGACGGATGGAAACTTTTAACTGAGAAACTAGGAGATAAAGTTCAGCTAGTCGGTGATGATCTTTTCGTTACAAATGCAAGTATATTAAATGAAGGTATCCAAAAAGATATCGCAAATTCAATTCTCATCAAGCCAAATCAAATAGGCTCGGTAAGTGAAACAATGCTTACTGTTCGCCTTGCTCAAAGAAATGGATATAAATGCGTTATGAGTCATCGTTCAGGCGAAAGTGAAGATGCTTTTATCGCCGATTTTGCCGTAGCACTTAATTGCGGTGAGATAAAAACAGGCTCAACTGCTCGCGGAGAGAGAACTGCTAAGTATAACCGTCTTTTAGAGATAGAAAACGAGATAGTTTACGGTGAATATTTAGGTTCAAAACTTTTTAACTAAGAGTTATAGATGCTTAATAAGGAACTTTTTGAAGGGATAGACGACACACAGAGTATTACAGAGAAATATTTTGGTTTATCTCTGGTAAAGTTCTTGCTTCTTATCTTTTTAGTTCTTGCAATGGGAGTCTATATAGGTATGATTTTGTACGGAACAAACTCTCTAGAAGTTTTTTTAGGGCTTCAGGATTATGAACAATATTTACAAAGTGAAATATATAGACTGAAAAATGAGAATGCAGAACTGCAAAGAGAGTATTTTGAATTAAAAGAGATTTCTGCGAAATAGTAACTAAACTTGATATAATACATGCAAACAATTTAGGGGTAATTTTGATTAGAATTTTATTTATATCTGCCATATTGCTTCTTACACTCAATGCTCGTGAAAATCCATTTTTCCCCTCCGAGGGGGAAAAAGATCTTCCTATATCATCAAATGAAAATAGAAATAAAGAGCCTTTAAAAAGAGTCGCCATTACTCTTCCTGCCCAAGCCAGAGTACTTCAAAAAGTAACATTAGAGTTTAAAAACCTTGATGGAACAATAGAAAATAAAAGTGTAGAACTAGACAACTCTGTAGATTGGCATCTGCCTGTTTTTGTATCACAAACTTTCACAGAAACACAAAAAGCCACCTCATCTGATAAAGCAGAGGATGCCCCTGCAAAAAATAAAGTAAAGCAAAAAGAGTCAGGATATGCAACTATCGCATCTATGAAAGATTTATCCCTTTTATCATCTGACAAATGTCTAAAAATAGTAACAAATGACGAGATTATGAGAAACTTTTTACTTGTAGCTCCACATAGAATCGTAATGGATTTCAAAAAAGATACGGAAATAGATATAAAAAACAGCACAAAAACGAATGAGCAAAATATATTTAAAGATGTGCGAATAGGAAATCATGATGGATACTACAGAGTTGTTGTTGAGCTAGATGGGTATTACAGATATGATTTTAAAAAAATCTCTAACGGATATCAAATAGAACTAAAATAATAACTCCTAAAAATAGTAGTTTAGATATATGCTAAAACTATTCTCTTCATGCTCTATCTTAAAATCACTTCTCTCTTTATAGTCATACTTAAATTTCAGTTGAACATTTTGTGATGCTCTGAATGTTTGTGAAACATTTACCAACTGCTGTTCATATCCACTGTCGTACCATCTTCTAGTAGCCTCTAGGATTGTGCTCATGTTGTTGTATTTGTCAAAAACCAATCCAATACTTCCACCTACGGCAGAGGTATACTTTTCATCAAGGTAAAAGAGCGGATCAGCCATCATATAGACATAAGCAAGTTCATTTCCCCAGCTAAGTCCGATGCCTACGGTTCCTATAAAAGCTGCTTCTTCGCTAGGAGAATTTCTATCCCAGCCAAATTTAGTTCTCCATGATAAATTTTTAAAAAAATCAGATCTTTGTGCAAGTGAAACAATCGAGAGTATTGTTGCCTTTTCAATCTCTGCTTTATTTTGCGAGTAAGAGAGTTCAAAATCAAGAAACTCTATCTGTGTGCCTCGTAAAAAACCATAACTGCTATCCTCTAAGTCGTGATATGCAGGACGAATTCCTATAAAGCCTATTGATTCGCCCTCTCTTACACCGCCGCCTAAAGAAACTCTTATCGCCTGATGGCTTTCTATTGGGTTTGGAGGAGTTTTGATAGCTATCTTTTCTCCCGCTCCAAGTGCAGCTCTTGCTTTTGAGAGGGCATGAAAAAGCTTTAGATACTCCTCTTTTTTTATTTTACTTTTGCTAAATCTATATTCTAAAAGTTCTATCGAAGCCTCCAATATATATCTTTTTTGCTGTAAATCTATATCTTTATTAAGCGTAATATATTCGTGTGTGATATCTGAATCAACAAGCAAGAGAGGCATAATTTGATACTCTTCTTTTATAAGATCTTCATATTTTAAAAGCGTAGTTCTCTTTGATGGTCTGTAAAAACTATCTTTTATAATACCCTCTGCTTTTGCTGCATGCACGGTTTCAAGAGGGATAATTTGATTATTAAAATATTCTCTTAAATGGATCTCGGGTCTTGCTGCTTCTAGAAACCAAAGCATATTATAAGAGCAGTTTTCGGTAAAAAAATAGTAGTATGAATGAGTTTCATTCAACTCCCAAATATGTTTTAACATTTTAATCGTCTCTTCTTCACTCAAGTTCAAATCATATTCCCAAATATCTCTTTGTTCGCTGTCTCTATACTCTTTTAGCTTGTCATAGTATGGGAGAAGAGAATATTTACCGAAGTAGCCGCCAAATAGTCCTTTTATCGCAAAAAGAACGGCGTTTTCTTTATCGGGATTCGCATCTGCTGCATAATTTACCGCATAAGAGAGAAGTTTGGAATCATAAGCAGAATTAATGCGTAAAAAAGTATGCCCAAACATCGATGCAGGTGAGTTTATATGAGCTGATGGGAAGACTAAGGTTACTGATTTTGGGTTTAAGCGTTTGAGAACTTTCTCATACTCTTTGCACTCTGTTTTTGGAAACTCTATAATGTTTAACTGCTCTTTGAGCCAAGCTTTTCTAGCTGGAAATCTGCATGCAGCAGAGTTGTCATCAAAAACAGTTTCATTTAAAAGAGCCTCTATTGTGGCATTTAGTTCACTTTGTGCATTGCTTTTGCCATCTTTTGCAAAGAAAAACGCTTCATCATCTATCTCACTGACTCCATCAACGCTATGAAGAAGCAGACCCCAATATCTTGATTGTGATAAATTCAACTCTTGTGCTTTTTGTTTGTAAAGATGAGTGGAAGCATTTAAAAAAGTAATGCAAAAAATGAGTAATAAAAAAGATTTATTTAAAATGGAAATTTCCTAAATTTGGTATAAGCAGAATGAGTTGAAGACAAAGAGAAAATTCTCTCCATCTTCAGGGTTATTTATTTTATAAAGTTGTAGTAGAGATATTATCTAGAACATCAGACATTGTAGCATTTTGGCTTGTGTAGATGCTGTTGTAATTCTCTTGAAGCGATGTAGCAAAAGCCACTTTGTCAGACACTGCTAAAAGCTCTGCCAAAGTCTCTATACTCTCACCATGACCCACTGCAATCTCTTTTGCAAGTTGATCCATGTTTGAAGCGACAAACTCTTGTGCCTGCTCATTCATAACAAACTTAGTTTTTTGACATCCTAGTGTTCCCGATGTAATACCGAATGTTTGATTTCCAGAAGTACCATTTGTTGTAGCTTGAAGTGCCAACAAAACCGCAGTTGAATTATCTTTGATAATCATCGCACCAAGTCCACAACCAGTTTGAGAATTTACGCCTGCCATTGCAGATGAGCATAATGCTACAACCGCAGCAAAGCTAACTAAAATTTTTTTCATCTTCTATTCCTTTTTTTTAAAATCAAAACAATTGTAGGATTTGTTACCTTAAACGAAACTTAATTCTTATTTAACTCTTTATCCTTCCAATACTTCGTTCCCTGAATCGTAGCTTGAAGTGCTAAACCATTTTGTGTCAGTTTATAAAGTCTAACCCCAGAAGCAACAGTCTCAGCGGCACCGAATGCTCCGCCGCTCTCATCATATTTTGCAGCGGCATCAGCTTGAGCGTTTGCCTCCCAGCCGTTATTTAAAAAACTATCATATGCTTTTTTATCCTTAAATAAAAATACAGCCCTGAACTCTTTAACGCCAAGACCCAGTCCGACACCCCCCGAAGCCATATTCATATAAGTATACATCCCGGTTTTATTGTCATGTGCAACTCCCTTGCCGCCCTCCGCCGATAAGAGAACAAGACTTACTCCGGTATTGCTAAACGTTGCATATCCATAAGAGTTAAGTATCATGTTTTTAGCTTCCGGTGCATATTTGTAAAGCAGTTGCAGTGTCTCATTGTTTGTTTTTAACCGCTCCACTCTCTCCTTGCGGTTATCTTCTTTTATCTCTTTTGGGCTTTTTCCGGACCAAAAACCTGAAAAAGCAACAACTATAAAAAGCAAACTTACTATTAATCTTAACTCTTTCATGCTCTTTTACCCTTGATTTGTTTAAATAATAGTAGCATAATATACAAAAACTAAGGTAGGTGGAATTGCCATTACAAATCGGCTGGAACTATTTTCCCATTAAAGAAGTCACAATAAAAAATGAGTGTTATAACAGTGACATTATGGGTGTGCGCATTATTCAGCTCTCTGATTTGCATCTTACAAAAAAGGTTAATCTCGCTTATCTTAAACTGTTGGTAGAGAAGATAAATGATATAAAGCCGGATTTTATAGTTTTTACCGGAGATATTCTTCAAACAAAGGCTATATATCTAAAAGAGCATATTGAAATATTTAAAAACTTTGAAGCAAAAGCTTACTTTGTGACAGGTAATCATGATTTGGTTTATGGTATAAAAGAGCTAAAGCGTATCATGAACGAGAGCAATATTATCTGCCTAGATAATGAAATAGTAAAATTGAAAATAAAAGATTTTGAGTTGCAACTAGTAGGTCTCAGCGACAGATACAGTTTTTTATGCGGAATTAAACGCCCGATAAAAGAGTTGTTTTCAAAACTTGATCCAGATTTAGCAACAATACTTCTTACACATCAACCAAAAGACATAGAACATGTAGGATCTTACCGCATTGACATTCAACTAAGCGGACACACACACGGTGGGCAGGTCTATCCGTTTAGCAAAATAGTCAAGTTTTTTCAGCCCTATTTTAGCGGACTATACACTCACAATAAGACAATTTTATATGTAAGCAACGGTCTGGGATACTGGGGTTTAAATATCAGGTACAAAGCTAAGAGCGAAATAGCCCTATTAACTATCAATTTATAAATAAGGAAGATAATACATTTTTATTTAAAGGAATTGTTATGAGTAAAGTGCTCTTATTTTTTGCGTTGTCTGTTTTAGCCTTAAATGCTGATTTTTTGAATGTTTCTTCTTCTATAACCAAACTTAATGAGTTTAAATATGTAACACCTCAAGGGAATGAGATAAAAATCCCAAAAGATGTAAAACTCATAATTGTTTCTTTTGAAAAAGATACGGGAGCTTTAGTAAATGAGTACTTAAATACCAAAAGTTCGGACTATTTAACAAAATACAACTCTATTTTTATTGCAGATATAAACAAAATGCCGAGCGTTATTACAAAAATGTTCGCATTGCCAAAACTTAGAAAATATAAACACCCAATGTATCTAAACTATGATGAAAAGTTTGAACAATCTGTTTTGGGCAAAGAGGAGATGGTTACGCTTTTACATGTTGAAAATTCTATAATTAAACATATCTCGTTTATCGTGCGAAAAGAAGAGTTAAAAGCGGCGATTGAAAAGTGATATCACTAAAGGCACTTACCAAAAACAGATTTAAAAGTCTACTGATTTTTTCATCTATTACCATAGCTGTAATGGCGATTTTTCTAATCAGCTCAGTTTCTCATGGCATAATTGGAATGTATTCAAAGATGATAAAAACAGACGGAGATATTATCATTACTCAAAAAGGGATTTCTGACACTTTTTTCTCAAATGTAGATATCTTGTTGATGGATAAAATAGAAAAAATTGAACATGTATCTTCAAGTTATGCCATGATTGTCGGAGCTTCTCCCATCGGTCATATCCCCATTGCCGGCATATACGGAACAACAGCCAACCATTTTTCTCACTATAAGCTCTCAAGCGGAGGATACCCGAAAAAGAACGAGGTGATTTTGGGAACGAATATAGCCAAGCAATTTTCAACCTCGGATATAAACATAGGCAACAGAGAGTTTAAAATTTCAGGCACATACAGCAGTGAGATAGGTTTTGAAGAGGGCGGAGTCGTTATGAATATAGAAGATGCCGGAAAACTTTTTAACCGCTCTGCTTCTTTTATCTTAGTCTCTTGCGATTCGCCTAGCGAGATAGATGAGATAGTTAAAAAAATCTCTGCTTTGGATAGCGAAATAGAGGTAAAAACTACACAGAATTTCGTAAAAGAGTACAACCAGTTTAAGATAATCGAAAATTCATCTTTTGTCATCTCTTTTTTAGCATTTGCCATGGGTTTGATGGGAATTGCTTCGGTTATGAGCATGATAGTGAACTCCCGCAAAGAGGAGTTTGGGATTATGCGGGCACTCGGTAAAAGCCGGCTTTTTATCATAAAAAATCTCTTTTTTGAAACGCTTGTCATGAGCGTCTCTGCATATCTGTTTGCCCTTGTTCTAAGCCTTGGAATTTTAGCGCTGCTTCCTCATATAGAGATGCTTCAAGGCTATGTAAACGGTACGCTTTCACTGCAGATTTCTCTGTATGTACTGTTTTCAACCATATTAATGGCGTTGTTTGGCTCGCTGATTCCTGCATGGATAGCTTCAAAAACAGATCCGATTCTTCTTATAAATCAAGGGTGTGCATGATAAAAGTATCTAATATTTCACATTTTTACGGTGTTGAGCAGGTGCTTTATGATCTCTCTTTTGAGATAAAAAGCGGTGAATTTCTCTTCTTAAGCGGAGAGAGCGGAAGCGGAAAATCAACACTTCTCTCTATCCTCTCAACACTTTTAAAACCATCAAAAGGAGAGCTTTTGATAGATGGTGAGAGTGTTGATAAAATTTCAAATATCGACTACTTTCGCCAGAGTAAAATAGGTTTTGTTTTTCAGTTTCACTACCTCATAAACTATCTCAGCGTTTATGAAAATATCGCTCTAGCTGCACTGGAAGACAAAAAGCAAAATATAAACAAAGTGCTTGGCGAGCTTGGAATAGCAGAACTCTCATCTCGCTATCCAAATGAGATCTCAGGCGGACAAAGACAAAGGGTGGCAGTAGCACGTGCTCTTATAAATGAGCCAAAAATCATCTTTGCGGATGAGCCTACGGGAAGTTTGGATTCAAAAAACTCAACTATAGTCTACGGACTTTTGCAAAATGCAGCAAAAAAAGGAACAACTGTCGTAGTTGCTTCCCATGACATGCAGATAGAAAATTACGCAACTCAAATCATTAGGTTAAAAGATGGACAAATTTTATAAATTAGTAGAGCAGATTATGCCCGTGTGGGCTTTTATATTTTTAGGCTCTATTTTAGTCGGTGCGATTTACTCAGCACAACTTTTAGGATTTAGTTTATTAAATGATACTCTTTTAAATCCGCAAACAACACGTTCTCTTCATATAACGCTTATGCTCTACGGTCCGATTATGTTAGCTCTCTCTCTTCTTCCTTTTGCTCTTTTTGCAAAAGAGAAGTTAGACCTGAGTGTTGCGGTAGAGCCTCTGAAAAACTATTTTTTGCTTTGGCATCTCTTTTTATTTATGGCGGTTGTTTCCATCTCTTTGGGAGCTCAGCGTGGTCTGCCTTTTTATGATTTTGCTTATGAGTTAAATTTTATACTTGCGGCTTCGGGCATCTTTTATATAGTAGCTATTTTTAAAACTATAAAACAGTATGAGGTTAAGCCGCTTTGGGTAAAGGTGTCAAAAGCACTTCTTTTTATCGCACCTTTGGCACTTTTGATTTTAATGAATCCGACTTACGGACAGGTAGAAAAAACTCTTATCGGACCTCACGGCGACAATACTTTGGGCATGAGTTTTACTCTTATCCCTCTTTTTTATCTTATGATAAAACTTCATGCAAAAGAGAATTTTGAAGCAAAATGGGATCTTTTTTGGATAATTCCGCTTGCAGGTTATGCGCTCTCAGTTGCAACCCGTATATTTAGAGGAGAGCTTTCTTACACTGAGGAGTGGGTTTATCAGTGGCTCACTTTTGCTTATGCTCCGCTTTTGATAAAGTGGTGCAAAGATGCGAAAGTGACTCTTAAATCTACACCTTATTTGGTTATCTCTATATGGGCGTTTTTGTTTGTAATGATTCAAGGAAATATACTCTTTATCCCCGAGATCCGCTGGCCGTTTCATAGAAATGATCTCATTGTAGCTCATGCGCATGTGGCTATCGGTCTTGGTATATTTTTTATGTCGCTTAGTATCTTAAAATATTTCTATCCGCTTCCTAAGAAGTTTATCAGTTTTTGGATTGCGGTTATTGCCATTATCTTTGTTTCACTCTCTCTTGCCGGTTTTACAGAGGCGGGATTTGCGAATATAGATGTTACTTCTATGTGGTGGATTCGCCTGTTTGGAGGAGTTGTGGCAGTCGGCGGTCTAATTTTTTATATCGTTCAAAAGATTCATAAAACAAAGCTCTCTCTTTTAGAGCTTTATCATCTAAACGGATTTTTATCCGACGGTTTGGGTGCACTGATACTCTTTTTATCGGCACCGCTGCTTTTTGAATTCTTAGGATTTGCATTTGCTCCACACTACTACTTAGTATTTGGTTTTATGGGATTTGTGGGTATTTTGCACTTTATCGGAATAACTAAAGAGTCACACGCTTTAGCGTATCTGACATCTTTGGCTCGTCTGATTACGGGAACGATTTTTCTATCTCTCTTTTATCTGGGAACGATAGACGCATTAGGTCTGCTTGTCGGCTTTTATGACATTTCGTATGCTCTTATTTATCTTATATTTAGAAGCCGCTTATGATTTACTCCGTTGCTCTTTCGCTCTTGCTCGGATTCGAACTAACATACTATCTTCTTATAGTTCAAACCGGTATAGTTGCGCACTACAATTCAGATTTAGCGACGCTTTTTCCGATGTTTCTAGGCGGAGTTATGGGAACTTGGTTAAGCGGTATTTCTTGGATGGGTTTGAAAAATCCTCTACACAAGATAATTGTTGCTTTAACTTTGCAGCTCTTCTTATCATTTTTATATCCTGACTTTAATATTTTCTCTCTGTTTCTTTTGGGCTTGGCAGTTGGTTTCATGGCACCGCTAGGTATCTACCTCTTTAAAGCAAAACAGCAGCGAGAGCTATTTTTTGCATTTGCTATTGCCTATACGACAGGCACATACTTTTTTACTTCAGCAGTTGATGATAGAGTATTTATGGCAATCATTTTCACATCAATTGCTCTCTTTTGTGCTATCGTGCTTAGAAATTATAAAGTTAATACTGAAGCTAAAACACTCTCTTACTCGTTTATTTCCTATCTTCCATTGATGTTATGGATACTCTTGGATTCAAATCTTTTTGAAACTCTATCAAGACATGCAAGAATAGATATCTGGTCAAAAGAGACTTCAATGATTGCAATTTTTCATATTGCCGGACTTGTGGCGGCCTACTTTGTAGATGCTTCAAAGGTAAAACAGCACTTATTTATAACCGCTCTTTTTATCGCTAGCTACTCACTCTCCTATTTTGAACTGCCTCTTTTACTAGCCATGGTTTATCCTTTTACTATTTCATATTACAATGTTGTTGTTTTTACCACTTTAAGCAAAGAGGTGGATCTCTCTAAACTTGCTTTTATGATGATTTTTGTCGGCTGGATGGCCTCTGGACTTGGTTTAGCAATCGCTTTATCAAGAATTTTACACTAAGGAATTAAAAATGAAAAAAATACTATTGGCGCTGTTTTTAACGATACCGTTGCTTGCAGCAAATTTACAACTTAAGAGCGGCTCTGTTGCGGCGCATACTGAGATGCTTATGGATAGCACTATCGATCCTTTAAACAACTCTCTAAATGCGGATATAACAATGGATGGCAGTGACATAACAACTCTCAGAGGTAAATTTTGGGTTGATATGAATCTATTTAAGAGCGACAAAAGTGATAGAGATAAAAGTATGTACAAAGAAGTTGAATCAGATACATTTAAACTTGCTACTTACACTATCTCAAGCATAGAAAAAACAGACGGCAACAACAGTTATACCATTAACGGAGTGCTTGATTTCCATGGAAAAGAAAAACCATTAATCGCAAAAGCTCAGATAGTTTCTGTTGATGGTAAATTGACAATTAATGCCTCTTCAATGATACTCATGAGTGATTTTGGCATTAAAATGCCATGTATGGTATTTTTGTGTGTTAGAAATCAGGTTGATCTTTTAGTCAAAGCAGATTTACTTCAGTGATTTGTGGCTTTGATACGAAACTCTAAATAGTATAATGTATAATACCGCATCAATTTTTTAAGGATAAAAATGTTTAAGTTTATAATGGTTTGGTTTTTAATACTGCTTAATTTAGAGGCTAATACGGATGAAGCGCTTAAGGCTTTTAAGAATAAAGATTACACGGCAGCTTTTAAGCTCTATGAAAAAAGTGCGCTAAATGGCGATGCAAAAGCACAAAGTGCTTTGAGTTATCTTTATGCTAACGGTTTAGGGACAAAGCAGGACTCTACAAAATCAATAGAGTGGCTGGAAAAATCTGCAAATAGCGGAAATGCAACTGCACAGTACGATTTGGGTATGTTTTATTTAAACGGGCAAGGTGTTACAAAAGATAAAAAAAGAGCTTTTGAGCTGTTGGATAGTTCATCAAAACAAAACAATGCAAATGCACAGTACAATTTGGCACTTATGTATTATAGTGGTGATGGTGCTGATTTAAACGTATCGAAAAGTGCAGAGCTTTTAGAGAGTGCTGCAAATGGCGGACATGCGATTGCACAACAAAATGTGGGCCGTGTTCACATGCAGCTTTTAAATTTTGACAAAGCTGCTGAGTGGTTTGAAAAGAGTGCGGCAGCAGGTGATGAGAGTTCATATTATGCTTTGGCAGAGATTTATGCTCAAGTAGAAAAATTTAAAGAAGCTAAAGTTTGGGCACAAAAGGCTATCAAAAGCGGAAATAAAGAGGCGGAACTTCTCTACAAAAAATATGAGTTAGAGAAGTACTAATCTAAATAGAAGTTACCCTATATCCTGAACCGTAGATATTTTGAATAATATCTTCGGGCAGTTTTGTTCTAATTCGCTTCATAAGGGATGTTACCGCATGAGTTGAAAACTCTTTGCTCTCTTTTTCCTCATGAAGATACTCAAAAATATCCTTTGCGCTAAAACAGCGACTTGGCTCTGAAAAAAGCAATTTTAGCAACAGGTTTTCCATTTTTCTTAACTTAATCTCTTTAGCATTGTACCAAAGAGTATTTGCTGAACCATCCCAATACATATTGTCAGTTGCATACGTTCGAC
This sequence comes from uncultured Helicobacteraceae bacterium, assembly GCA_903903705.1. Lineage (GTDB taxonomy): Bacteria > Campylobacterota > Campylobacteria > Campylobacterales > Sulfurimonadaceae > Sulfurimonas. Next base: position 764 of record CAIUZU010000175.1, on the reverse strand, counting down.
TTGTTGTTTTTCTGATTAAATCAACTGTTTCAAACAATACTTTTTTAAATGCATCCATTTTTATCGGTTTAATAAGGTAAGCTTCGAGGTGAAGCTTGATAGCGTGAAGAAGTTTTTCTTGTTCAGAATGAGCGCTCATTACAATTATTTTTGTATCTTTATCATCTTTTCTTATTTTTGCAATCATATCTAAACCGTCTAAATTCGGCATACTTATATCGGTTAAAATAATATTAGGTCTCTTTTGAAGGTAAATATCATATGCTTTCTTTCCACACTCAGCGGTGTAGATTCTATTGAAAAAAATTTGCAAATATTCACAAAGTGATTCACGAAGCTCTGATTCATCTTCTGCCAGTAAAATAGATATATCTCTTATTTTTTCAATATTCATTTTTTATCTTTATAATAAATTCTGCACCGACTTTTTTGTTTTGTTAATTGTAGATATTTTTTGCACTCAAATGACCGCCTATATTATCTTCTACAATCATTTTTGCTATGTGCAACCCAAGTCCGGTTCCCATAGATTTATGTTTTGTCGTAAAATACGGATCAAATATTTTACTTAAATTGTTTTCATCAATTCCACCGCAATTATCTGCTATTGTAAGGGTTGCATAGCTATTCTCTTTATGCAGTGTGATAGCTATATTCGTCTGGGTTAAACTTTTAATTACAATTAAATCATTTATATTAGACAAAATTGAAACAACTACCTGTATAAATTCATTTATGAGTCCATAAATCTTATGCTCGCTGTT
>CAIUZU010000174.1 GCA_903903705.1 uncultured Helicobacteraceae bacterium | reverse complement strand
GCGTGCTTCACCGTAAATATAGTCATATTGAATCCCAAATGAAGTAACAAGTTTTTCATTGATTACAATCTCTTCGCTTTCACATACTCTGGCTATTTCACACTCGCTGTTATTTGGAGCCATAATAGCTTCCGAGAAGAGAATATTTATACTGTTTTTATACTTTGAACGTATCTGATATGCAAGTTCTAAGCCGCCATTTGAGACTGCTATCAACTTCCAGTTTTCATCTTTGAGTTTTTGCATAGGTATTACTTCACGTAGCTTTTTTGCGGCATCTTCCCTGTTTTTTAGTATATTTTTATACTTTTTCATACTACTGATTTTCCTCAGCTTTATCAGGAAGTCTATAAACAAAACCGGAGAGTGATCCGTCTGATTTCATTATCGGTTTAAGCCTAATAGTAATATAAACATATCTATCATAAATCGAATCAGATGAACCATCTCGACTAAGTATCGGTCTATTGTTCTCAAGATATGTAAGTCCAAAGTCCCAACATCTTTTTTGGTATAAAAACCCGACTTCAAAACCTTTTTTTTCTCTTCTCTCCACATCATAATTATGTTTAAAAGAATAAGAGTAATGTTTGTTGTATTTATAACCGAGACTGGATGTCATATAGCTAGTAATCGGCGAGATTTCGGCACTCTTTTGCAGAAAAATATTTTTATACATATGTGATAAACCGACATTATAACTATCATCTGCATAAGAAATTTTATTGAAATTTTTGGAAAATGCACTCTCCTCATAATTATAAAACATGTTATTATAAAAATTTACGCTATCGCTTATCTGATAATCCAACTCATTTTCTATCTCATTTGTTTGTCCGCCGTGTTCCTCATATATAGTATTTTGTGCGAGTTTATGGTAGATTATCTGTCTTCCTGAAATATTATAAAGGTAGTGTGAAAAGTAGAGCTGTAAATTCTCTTTAATATTTTCAATATTATAAAACTCACAAATCGGATTAAATCTATTTATATCATCAGAACAGTAATTTTTTTGTTCATCATAATACCCGTTCTCAAATTCACTGCCTGCTACTTGATATTGTGTACCGAAATCTATAACATGCGTAACTTCATCAAAAGCACGTGTCAACTGAGATGATGCGGACACGGCATGATAATTTCTTGCAAATAGACCGCTGTTATACTCATCCAGAGATATGCTTCCCTCTTCCTTGCCATTAAAATTGGTATGCTGTGCATATAGATTTGTTTTATAGGCTATATTCATCCGCTCGTCAAAAAGAGATGTTTGAAGAGTCAATGGAATATTTAAATCTGTCTGAGTCGCACTTTTACCTACGCTTCTATAGTAATTATTGCTTTTTATATCCATACTGTAAAGTAAATGATTATCAAGCAGCGTATCAAGATATCTATGGTAGTGAAGTGCAGGAAGATTTTGAAGTGTTTTTTCATTGCTCTCTAATGTTAAATCTTTATAATGTTTAAAATATGATCCAAAATAGTTATTATCCGTATTGTAAAAAAGATTTATTCTAGAGAGCAAT
>CAIUZU010000173.1 GCA_903903705.1 uncultured Helicobacteraceae bacterium | reverse complement strand
TGTTACTCGAATTGCATTCATATTATAACTGCTTAAATCTCTAACTATCATACCCTTTTGAAGTAATAAGCTTGATATCTTTGATGAGTTTTGGTTTGGATTTAAACATAACGTAACAAAATTTGTATAACTGTTTATTATATCAATTTTTTGTTCTTTTGCAAACTCTTCATATCTTTTCATCTGCTGTAAATTAAGAGTTACACTTTTTTTCACAAAATCTTCATCTTCCAAAGCGACACTTGCAGCTTCAAGGGAGAGAGTCGTAATGTTAAATGGCGGTCTAAGTTTATAAAGCTCTTTTATTATCTTCGCATTTGCCACACCGTATCCTACTCTCATTCCGCCAAGACCATAAGCTTTAGAAAAAGTTCCCAGATAAATCACATTGTCAAACTGCTCTATCAACTCTTTTACGACTATCTCTTTTTTGGCATCTTTTGCTATTGCATACTCCATGTAAGCACCGTCAATTACAACTAAAGTATCATTGTCTATCTTCTTCAAAAACTCAAATATTTTCTGTGCATCCAAAGCATCCCCAGTCGGGTTATTTGGGGTGCATATAAATATGATTTCGGGTTTTTCTTGCTTATAAAGCTCATAAAATTCATCCATATCATGCTCTTGTGAAGCAGTTCTTATAACCTCTGCTCCTACATGTTTTGCATATATCTCATACATAGCAAATGTTATGCTGTTCATCAAAATTTTTGAGCCATAGGTTGCTTTTGCATGAATCAAAAACTCTATAACCTGATCACTTCCGGATCCGATTATAATATTCTCATTTGCAACACCCATTTTTGTACTTAGTGCATTTTTTAGCTTTATCATAGAGTCATCAGGGTAGAGTGCCATTTTGGATAAAATAACTCTAACTGCCTCTACTACCTTAGGCGAACATCCGCTTGGATTCTCGTTTGATGCCAACTTTACGATATCTTTTGGATCTATGCCAAACTCTCTTACAACAAGCTCTATCGGCTTTCCTGCTTCATATGTTTTAATATTTTCTAAATTTTTATTGAACTTCAATGTTTTGCCCTTTTATGTAACTTCCTAGCCAAGTTACTTCTCCTTTATGTTTTTGTAATACTTTTTGAAACTTCTCATCATCAATATGACCGTAAAAATCTATAAAAAACCAGTAATCAAAACCACCCTTGTCTTTTGAAGGACGAGACTCTATTTTTGAGAGATTTATATTTTGATCATCAAAATCCTGTAGAAAATGAACAAGAGATCCGGCTTTTACAGAGTCTTTGAGTCTGACTAAAATAGAAGTTTTGTCATCTTGGCTTTTTTCGTTTTTAAAGTCACTGAGGATTACGAATCTTGTCTGAGATCCTATATCATCTTCTATACGATCAAACATAGTAGGAATACAGTACAATTTTGCCGCAATATGGCTGCAAATAGCGGCTGCATTTGGATTTTCTGCCGCAAGAATTGCCGCTTTTGCTGTTGATTCAACGGGAATTTGCTCGACATTTACAAGGTCATGTTCTATTAAAAATTCCCTGCACTGTCCAAATCCCTTATCTTTTGAGTAAATTTTAGTTATTTGGCTTAGTTTTGTCGCTTTTGTAGCAAACGACATGTGAATCGGCATATATAGCTCCGCCACAATTTTCACTGAACTCTTTGCAAGCAGATCCAGTGTTTCGCTGACGATTCCATCTCTTGAGTTTTCAATAGGGACAACACCGAATTTGGCATGCTTAGCTTCAAGTGTTTTAAAAACAGAGTGGATAGAACTCAGCGAGAGATAATCACTCATAGCCCCAAAACGGCTCTCTGCCGCTTGATGAGTAAAGCTTCCCTCCGGTCCGAGATATGCTATACGTTCAGGCAGTTCCAGATTTCTTGAAACTGCAAAAATTTCTAAAAATATCGCTTCAATAGCACTTGCATTTAAAAGCCCTTTTTGCTCAATGCTATTTTGCGTCAATCTTTGAATAATAGCATTTTCCCTTTCAGGTCTGTATATTGCCCCGCCGCTCTCTTTTTTTATCTCGCCTACTCGCTTGACTATCTCCATTCTTCTGTTAAGAAGTTCCAATATCTCATCATCAATAGTATCAATAGCGACTCTGCAATCATCTAAAGTTTTCATATACTCTCCAAAATTTCCTGCATATCTGCATATACATAATCAGGTCTTAACTCAGGTTTTAAAAATGGGACTATCTCATCGGCACTCTTATATTTTCCGCTTGTTACAAAAATAGTTTTCATCCCCATCTCCTTAGCGCCCCCCAAATCACCTTTTACATCATCACTTATAATCGTTACGTCACAAAACTCGGCATCTGCAACCTGCTTGCGAAGCATTGCCAATGACTCCTCATAAAAAGCTACACTGGGTTTTCCCACTACGCTGTAACTGCATGATGTTGCAAACTCAAGCATTTTAAGTATTGCCCCTACTCCCGGATAACGCTTGTTATTTTTAGCATATATTGATGTCTCATGCATACCTACAAGCTTTGCACCACAGAGTATAAAGTCTATCATCTGTGCAAACTCGTCATTGGTAAAACTGTCTTTTATGGAAACCAAAACTGTTTTTGGGTTTTTATAATCTAGCTCAAAACCCATTTTCACTAAACCATCTAGAAACTCCTGCGTACCGTAAGCTGCAACACTGGCTTTTTCAACATGCAGTTCTAAAATCATCAAAGGATCCAAATAGAATGAAAAGTCAAAATCAAAACCTATTGATTTAAGATAGGCATAAAAATCTTTTGAAGCATTTTTGGTATTGTTGGTAATAATCATATAAGGAATTTTTTTCTTATTTAACATATCGATAAACTCCCTGCTTCCACGGATAGGAGATTTATCACTGTCGCTAATCAAAGTACCCTGAACATCAATAAAATACATCTTATTTAACCAAAAAATCTTTCTCTAAGGCTATTAGATCTTCAAACTCTTCTCTTTTTCTGATAACTCTTGCCTCGCCACCCTTAATTGCAACTTCGGCACTTCTTCCTCTTGTGTTATAGTTGCTTCCCATGCCAAAACCGTAAGCTCCCGCACTGTGAATAACAAGCAAATCATTATGTTCTAAAATAGGCAGAGAGTAATTTTTTGCAAAAAAGTCGCCGCTCTCACAAACAGGACCCACAACATCTGCTTCGCTCTCATCAGTCGTGCTATTTGTAATCGCTTCAATCTTATGATATGCTTTATAGAGACTCGGGCGAAGAAGGTCATTCATTGCACCGTCTACCACAACAAATCTTTTAGAACCGTTTTGCTTCTCATATAAAACTTTTGTTAAAAAATATCCGCCGTTTGCCGTTAAAAATCTTCCCGGCTCGCAAATTATCGTTAAATCCAGCCCTCTTAATGCCCCTAAAATTGCTTGTGCATAATCGTAAGGTTTGATTGTCGTTTCATTTTTGTAGACAACACCAAGCCCTCCTCCTATATCAAAAAACTTCAGCTCTATCTTTATATTTGAAAGAGAACGAACAAGGTCTGCCACGATTACCGCAGATTCATAAATCGGTTTTAGTTCGGTAAGCTGAGACCCTATATGAAAGTGAATTCCAACAGGATCGAGATGCTCAGAGTTGTTTGCTTTGATATACATTCTCTTTGCGGCATCTATCTCAACACCGAATTTATTGTCATGAAGACCCGTAGAGATATAAGGATGCGTTAAAGGATCTATGTTTGGGTTAACACGAATACTGATTCTGCATACCGCACTAAGCTCTTTTGCTATAAGTTCTACACGTCCGAGTTCTGCTTCGCTCTCGACATTTATATATAAAATATCGCGCTCTATTGCTTCACGTATCTCATCATCACTTTTTCCGACACCGGAAAAAATAATCTTATAACTAGGAACTCCGGCCAAAAATGCACGACGCACCTCACCGATGGAAACACAATCAGCTCCGCTTCCTAAAGTGGCAAAATGTTTGATAACACTAAGGTTAGAGTTGGATTTGATCGCATACGCCAAGATAGATTTTTTACCTTTAAAAGCCTCTTTAAGCTCTTCATACTGCTTTGTCATGTAATCTAAATCATATATATAGAGCGGAGTTTTATATGTAGTTGCAAGTTCTTTAAAATTTATCATAAAAGTCCCAAATATTTTTTGAGCCATTTTATCCAAAAAGTACTTATATTTTTGTTATAAGCCGATGATTATGTTGCTAAACGATACTTTCTCCACTGTCCAAAAGCGACTAAAAACAGAATCATAACAGGAACTATTATGCCAATTTCACTCGGTATCACTTTATGGGTGGAGAGTTCAATAAATGTAAAAAGAAGTGCCCAAACCAGAAGTGATGCAAGTATAGCTCCAAAACTAAATAACGAAACATTTAAAAATCTCACACTCACGGGAACAAAAAAGAAGATTATAACAATTACAAAAGGAACAAAAAACGGGTAAATAAATATTTTATATAAAGAACTCTTTATGACATTCGTATTGATTTTCTGCTCTTTTAGAAGTACATATGCATCGATTGCATCTTTTATCGTAAAGTTGACTTTCCCCTCGTAAACCTGATCTAATATTTTTGGTCTAAAGCCATCAAGAATTTTCAGGTTTTTATGTTCATCTACTTTTATTCCCAAAGAATCAAAATTAATTGCATCAGGTTTGGTAATAACATCGGCACTATTTATTTGCCATGCATCATCTCTATATAGAGCTTTTGATGCTATCAACACCTCTTTTAGGGAGTTGTTGCTAAAACTAAAAACCCTTATGTCCTCAGCACTCTCTTGCAGAGGAAGCATTTTTGAAAAATAGACAAATTTATCTTTATATGTGAAAAACAGATCTCTTGTAGGACTTAGATATTGCGCATTTTTACGAATATTTTTTGCAAACTCATCTGCTCTTGCAAAATTTGAAATTGAGTGAAGTGATATAAAAAGTAAAATAATAAATGTAGATACTACGATAAAGGGCTTTAAAATATCTACTCTTGAGTATCCAAGGGAGTAAAATGAGACCAATGCATTAGAACGGATTAATAATATTTTAGTACTTATCATCGCAAATACGAGTGAAATAGGAAGCAGCATGTCAATAGCAAAAAAAGCTTTATAAACTAAATATATAATAAAAAGGTTTGCTGAGAGTTCAAGTTTTTCAGCACTCCCCATATAGTCAAACCCGACTAAAAATAGGACAAGTGCTGATAATATGATGATGAAATATTTGATATAATGAAAAGATATATATTTAAAAGCCAGCATATATTACAAATCCCACAAAGAAGTTAGGTGCTATTTTAGCTGAAAATTTTTAATTGTATATTTAGTGCTAACATCTTCTAGTGAATTATTCAACAAAGACTCAACGGCTTCAGATGCGGCAGAAATCCACTCTATGAGATGTTCTTGCTCACTTTTGTTAAAATCACTCAAAACATAGGAAGCAACCTCACCTTTATGTTCAGGTTTTCCGATGCCCATCCTAACTCTAATATACTCGTTGGAAATTTTTTCATCTGTAGATTTAAGTCCGTTATGTCCGCCATGTCCGCCCCCTTTTTTAAAGCGAAGTGTCCCAAACGGCAGATCCAAATCATCATGTATTACAACTACCTCATCGATTTTATAAAACTTTTTGACGGCTGCTATAGCATTGCCCGATAGGTTCATAAAAGTAAGCGGTTTTAATAAAAAATGATTTGAAAATTTGAAAAGTTCGCCGTTAAATGACGATGAAGAGAGTTTTTGTGCATTTTGCCTTTTAACTAGCTCGTCAATAACCATAAAACCTATGTTATGACGAGTATGTTCATAATTCGGGCCAGGATTTCCCAGTCCGACTATCAGCATAATTACTTAGCTTTAATGATACTTAGTACTGATACACGCTCAGCATCTGTAAATGTAACATTATCAATTCTTGCAATATCACGAACAAGCATAGAATCACCAACATCCATTTTTGCGATATCTACATTGATACAATTTGGAACGTTTTCAATTGTAGCTTTAACTCTTAAACGAGATTTTGAAAGGTTTACAAGACCTTTGTTTTTAAGACCGATTGCATCACCTTCTGGAACAACAGGAACATGATAATGAGTTAAAACACCTGATTGTGCTACCATTAAATCTACATGTAAAAGCTTACCTGTTAACGGATGTGCTTCATATGATTGAACAACAACATTCATCTCTTTTGCTCCTATCTTGATAGGAAACGCCAAAGTTTCTTTGTTGCGAACAGTACGGATATACTCATTGTCTTTAAATGCAGCGTGAATATTTTCAAGCCCTTTTCCGTAAATGTTTGCAATTAGATAACCATCACGGCGAAGCGCCTTCGTGCCTTTTTTGCCAGTACTCTCTCTAATAATGCCTTCTAACATATTAAATCCTTAATAAAAAATGTTTGGAATTATACCGACTCAAGCTTTAAGTGCAGTTAAAAAAGATTATTTTAAATCAAAAACTTCATCATCAGAAAATTCATGTTTACCTTTTTTCTCAGCCATACTAGCAAAATCAGATGCTTTACCGCTGTTAAACCCACTCATCTTCAACTCTAAATCTGCAGCACTTGTTGCATAATCTTTTGCTTTTTCTTTTGTGATAATTCCTTGATTGTATATATCCAAAATATGCTGATCAAAACTTTGTGATTTATAGTGCTCTCTACCCTTTTCTATTGCTTCACGAATCTCATAATCTCTATTTTCTAAGATTAATTTCTCGATGGTAGGTGTTTTTACAAGTACTTCCATTGCGGCTACTCGCTTGCCATCTATTGTAGGAATAAGTCTTTGGGAGACAACACCTTTTAAAACTCCTGAAAGCGAGAGGCGAACACGATTTTGCTCATCATTTGGAAACATTGCTATTATGCGGTTTATGGTCTCTTTTGCATCTATTGTATGCAGTGTTGAAAAAACCAGGTGTCCGGTATCCGCAGCATGCAGAGCTAACTCTACCGTCTCACGATCTCTCATCTCTCCGACAAGTATAATGTCCGGATCTTCACGCAAAGCTGCTCTCAAAGCTCTACCAAAAGAGAGTGTGTCTTGTCCTACAGAACGCTGATTTATGACACAACCTCTATCTTTATGAACAAACTCGATTGGATCTTCAATAGTAACAATATGTTTTTTTTCTGTTAGATTAATCTCATGTATCATAGCAGCGAGAGTTGTTGATTTCCCGCTTCCGGTTGCTCCCGTAACAAGAACAAGTCCACGCCCTTCTTTTGTAAGAGTCCTAACAATTTCCGGAAATTTCATCTGATCAATAGTCGGAATCAGCATGGGAATAATACGAAAAACAAAAGATGGACCATCCGTCTGAAAAAAGATATTTACACGAAAACGGTTACCTTCATCAAACTGGTAGACCAAATCTATCTCTTTATTCTCTACAAACTCGGAAAATCTTCCTCTTAAAAGCTCTTTTGCAAGCGTCATAGCATCCTCGTATGATAGTACTGATCCAGAAAATGGGACTATACTACCGTTTACCCTTGCACGAATAATACCTTTTGATTTTACATGCAAGTCACTTCCGCCGTTGTCAATAAGCTTTTTAAGATACTCTCTAATCTTTTTTAGCTGCTCAAACGTTAGCTTGCTTATATCTACTTCATTTTTTTTATCACTCATAATGATTCCAATATATCATTAAATGCATCTTTAAAAGATTTCAATCCATCAGATATCTGCTTGTCCAAAACGGCGTCAAAATCTATGCCTAAAGCTCTGATTTTTTCAAAGTGTTTCTCTATAGTTTGAGCTGCAATGGGCAGTGCACTCTCTTTTGATCCATCTGCATGAAAAGCTTTTATAGTATCTACCGGTGCGGTGTTTACACTATTGTATGCTAAAAGTTTTTCAATATAGTAATAAGGAGGAAGCGAGTCGTCTTTTACACCGGTACTTGCAAAAAGCACCCGACATCCATTAACTTTCATCTTTTGAATCTCTGTGTAGATGTCGGCACTGTTATATATTCCGCTAAGTGCCACATCCACACCTCCTTTAGCCAAGAGATCATCCAAAGCTCTATCTACACGACTTACAAAAACACTTATAACCGTATCGACTTTTGCTCCATACTCTAAAACTCCCTCTTCAAAAGCTTTTGCACATTTAACTGCCTGCTCTTTTTTAAAAATAAGCGTTGCATTTACCGGAATTCCTTTAGCACTAAGAACTCTCATAGCTTTGTAACCTGAGTCTGTCGCAGGTACTTTTATCATAACATTTTTGCGATTTATCTCTTTATAAAGTCGCTCTCCCTCTGCTGCAGTTGCATCGGCATCATCACAAAGAAAGGGATCTACTTCTATGCTAACATAACCGTCATCACCTGCTTCATGCAAAGGTTTCAATATATCTGCGGCTTTTCGTATATCATGGATTGCAAGAGCTTCATATTTCTCCTTTGGACTCAAAGAAGTAAGAGTAGAAAGCTGATCTTTATATGCATTTGAGCTAAGTATCGCATTTTTAAATAT
>CAIUZU010000172.1 GCA_903903705.1 uncultured Helicobacteraceae bacterium | reverse complement strand
TCTTTGGATTGAGAGTTGAAAATCTCTTGGTATGTTCCTCTATTTGGAACACCGATGGGATAATTTTCTCTTAGGTGATCCGAGAAGTTGCAGATAACTATAATCGGTTCATCTTTAGAGTCACCTTTGCGGATGAAAGTTATAACGTTTGCCTCATAATCCCTCTCATCAATCCACTCAAAACCGTGAATATCGGTGTCAAATCTATGAAGAGACGGCTCTTCTTTATATAGCCGATTTAGCTCTTTAATCATCTTTTGTATACCTGCATGATTTGGATATCCTAAAACATTCCAATCAAGGCTCTGTTTATAATTCCACTCAGAAAACTGCGCTATCTCACAGCCCATAAAGAGAAGTTTTTTACCGGGATGAGCTATCATAAAGCTGTACAAAGCTCTTAGATTTGCAAATTTTTGATTATAGTCTCCTGCCATTTTGTTGATGAGCGAACCTTTCATGTGGACGACTTCATCATGGCTTAACGGTAGTATGTAGTTTTCATGATACATATAGACAAAACTAAATGTAAGGTCATGGTGATGATGTTTGCGTGCGACAGGATCGTTCTTCATATATTTTAGAGTGTCGTGCATCCAGCCCATATTCCACTTATAGCCAAATCCGAGACCGCCCATATCTACGGGTGCACTTACCATAGGATATGCGGTCGACTCCTCAGCAAACATCATAATATCACCAAAAGCTCCATAAACAGAAGTGTTTAAATCTTTTAAAAATTTTATAGCTCCCAGATTTTCGTTTCCGCCAAATTTGTTTGGAATCCACTCGCCCTCTTCTCTTGCATAGTTAAGATATAGCATTGAAGATACCGCATCAACGCGAATACCGTCTAGATGATACTTCTCCAACCAAAACATTGCAGAACTTATAAGAAAAGATCTTACTTCATCTCTGTCGTAGTTGAAGATAGCGCTTCCCCACTCGGGATGATAACCCTGCCTTGGGTCTTTATGTTCATAAAGACAACTTCCGTCAAAGTTCATAAGCCCATGTCCGTCCATCACAAAATGAGACGGTACCCAATCCAAAATAACACCGATGCCGGCTTTATGCATAATATCTACAAACTCCCTAAACTCATCAGGATTCCCGTATCTGGCGGTGGGAGCAAAATATCCGCATACTTGATACCCCCATGAACCTTCAAATGGATATTCTGTTATAGGAAGCAGCTCTATATGCGTAAAATTCATCTCGACTAAATATTTTGATAGCTCATGTGCAGACTCAGTATAGGTTAAAAATCTATTATCTTCTTCTATTTTTCTCTTCCAAGAACCTAAATGAACTTCGTATATAGATATGGGCGATGTGTGTGAGTTATGTTTCTTTCGCCCATGCATCCACTCTTTGTCTTGCCACTTGTAGTTGTTTAGAGACCAGACTTTTGATGCGGAGGCCGGAGCAACTTCGGCATAAAATGCAAAAGGATCAGCTTTGTCGGCATTTGCATTGTTCTCATTTGTATAAATATGGTATTTGTAAGTGGTCTCAATATCTACACCCTCTATAAAACCCTCCCAAATACCTGATTCGTCATCTCTCTTTTTTAGATGGTGCGAATTTATATCGTAGTCGTTAAAATCACCTCTAACTGAGACACCGACGGCATTTGGAGCCCAAAGTGCAAAATAGACACCAAGAACACCCTCTCTATGCGTCAGATGTGCGCCAAAATGGTTAAAAAGCTTTGTATGCTTTCCTTCTCTAAAGAGATAAATATCAAATTCGCTAAATTTGCTCACATCATAAAAAACACTCATTTGATTTTCCTTATTGGAGTTTAGAAACTCTCTTTTTGTATATCGCATATCTGTAAACATCGTCATACGATTGTGCGGCATCATCCCATCCAAAGTGCATACCCATAGCCCTTTTTTGCATCTCTTTAAATGCTTTTGGGTTATTGTAGTAGGTTTGGACTCCCCACATTACGGTATGATAGAGTGCATGGGCGGAGGCAGATTCAAATTTAAATCCGCACCCTCTGTTTGAGGCTTCATCAAAATTTTCTATAGTATCGTCAAGTCCGCCCGTTTTTCTCACTATCGGCAGTGTGCCGTATGCAAGTGAGTAGATCTGGTTAAGTCCGCAAGGCTCAAAAAGAGATGGCATTAAAAACATATCGCTTCCGGCTTCTATTTTATGTGCCAAATCATCGCTATAGCCTACATGCAGTGCAAATTTGCCTCCATAGCGAGCAGCGATATGACTGAAAAATCCTTCAGCCCACTTCTCTCCTGCCCCAAGCATAACTATCTGAAGATTTTGTGCTAGAAGACCTTCTATAGCCTCAGCAACAAGCTCTATCCCTTTTTGTTTTGCAAATCTCCCCACAAAGCCTATGAGTGCAACATCGTCTCTTTGCTCAAGGTTAAAATGTTTTTGGATATCCCTTTTGCAAAGAAGTTTCCCTTTCATATCTTTAGAACTATATTTGGAGGTTATTTTGTCATCTTTTTGCGGACTCCATTCGCTATAATCAACTCCGTTTAAAATCCCAAAGAGCTTATACGCATGAGCTCTTATGTGGCTCTCAAGTCCAAATCCAAACTCGCCTGTTTTTATCTCTTGAGCATATCTTCTAGAGACCGTCGTTACTGCATCGGCGTAAGCTATACCGCCTTTTAACATATTTATATATCCTACACTCTCATACGCTTCAGGATGAAAATGCTCCCAGCCTGATTCTAAAATATCCATCGCACCTTTAAAAATAATGCCTTGATGCTCTAGGTTATGAAGTGTTAAAACAGTCGCAGTATCGCTGAAATCATATTCAAATCTAGTTTGTGCCAAAAGTGGCACGGCTGCAGTATGCCAATCGTTTGCATGTATGACATCGGGCTTAAAATCTATCATTTTGCATAGCTCAAAAATAGATTTTGAGAAAAATATAAAGCGGTTATCGTTATCCATGTAGGCTTCGCCGAAATGGTCGTATAAACCGCCTCTTCCAAAATACTCTTCATGATCTATAAAGTAAATCAAAACATCGCTATTTGGAAGTTTTGAGCTGTAAACTCCAGCCCAAAGTTCGCCCATAAAACCCATAGAGACACATAAAGATCCCTCTATGTGAGTCAGTTTTGATTTATCTATCGCATAATACCTCGGCATTACGACTACGACATTGTGTCCCATCTCGCTTAGTGCTTTTGGAAGTGCTCCCGCAACATCAGCCAGACCTCCTGTTTTTGCAAAAGGTGCAACTTCGGAAGCTACAAACAAGATATTTAAATTTTTTTTAATCATTATAATCCTTTAGTAAAAGTGCGCCTTTTATCGGGGCATTTTCAATTTTGCTTTTGCAGATAGTTACGTTCTCAAGGCTATTTGAGAGAGTGTAATTTTTAATATTTTCTAGTATGAGGTTTTCTAGATACGGGTTTGCATCTATGATGCCTCCACCTAAAACCAAAACTTGCGGATTAAATAGTGTCAGAGTTGTTCCGAGAGCACTAAAGAGCGCTTCATGGAACATCTCCACTATTTCCTTCTCTCCTGTACGCTCAAGCTCATGCAAAGATGCAGCACATAAGAGTTTTTTGTGCTCCATCCATTTTGCGATGCCGGAGCCTGAAGCATAAAGTTCTAAACAATTATTTCGTCCGCATCCACATAAAAAAGGAGCTTTTTTGTAGGGAATATGCCCTATCTCGGTTGCCACATTTTTAAAACCTCGGATTAGCACTCCTCTCTCAATCGCTCCAAGACCAATCCCTGTTCCAACATAGAGTGCACAGATATCTTGAACTCCAAACTCTTTTGCCTCGGCTAAAACCGCACAGTTGAGATCATTATCTATCTTAAGAGTAACTCCGTATTTTGCTTCTACAACTTTTTTTATATCATGCTCATCTATCAAAATATTTGGTGCTGAGACGATTATGCCGTTTTGGACTTGCCCTGCAAAAGAGATTCCGACACTTTTCACATCTTTAAACTCGCCTAAAAGCGTTTCAATCCAAGCATAAAGTCCTGTTTCAACGCTTTTTGCCTCTTTTTTTGCGATACATGTATCATCATGCCAAATCTCTGCTCTTAGATTTGTTCCGCCTGCATCGATTGCCAAATTCAAGAGATTACCTTTTTGTAGAGTTCATAGTATGCAAGAGCACTCTTTTTAAAAGAGAAATCACAATTCATATTAAAAGATATGACTTCATTAAATTTTTTCTTGTCTT
>CAIUZU010000171.1 GCA_903903705.1 uncultured Helicobacteraceae bacterium | reverse complement strand
TGCAAATATGCTAAAATCGCAACAAAACAAGTTAGGAACTATAATAATGAGAGATTTTATATATGCAGAGATGATGGTTCATGTGCCGGTGTGTACTTCTAAAGAAGCAAAAAATATTTTAATAATAAGTAATAGAGCAGAGAAGTTAAGTGAGGAAGCCGCAAGACATAACGAATCAAAAGTGACGGTAATCACGTGTAATTTAAATGAAGTAAGTTCTTTGGCTGATGGCACTTATGATGTCGTAATATCTGAAATGCCGAGTGATAGAGCGTTTTTTGCACAAGTAAACCGTGTCTTAAAAGTTGATGCTCAATTTGTGACTACACATCCATCACTAGATGATGTTGAATCAAATAAAATTTTAATGACAACTCTAGCAAACTATTTTAAAATCATTATGCCGTACAATATCGGAGATGGATCTACTGCACTTTTTTGTTCAAAAGAGTACCACCCGACTGCCGATATAAATCTTCAAAGAGCAGATATGCTTGATGGACTCAGTTATTACAACTGCGATATTCATCCTGCCGCATTTGCTATGGGAAATTACATTCGCAAAGAGTATTTAGGAATCATTAAAAACTAATGGCTTTTGAGTATGCTATAGCTCTCACGGGCGGAATTGCAACGGGAAAAAGTACCGTAGCATCTCTTTTAGCACTCAATGGCATGAGAGTGATAGATGCCGATACTATATCTCATGAGATTCTTGATTCTTCGTGCGAGTGGGTGAGAGAAAATTTTGGCGATGAGTTTATATGCGGATTAAAAGTAGATCGTACAAAGCTTGGTCAATTGATTTTTTCCGACAATGAAGCGAAAAAAAAGCTGGAGAATTTTTTACATCCAAAGATAAGAGCTGAGATAGAGCAAAGAAGCGTAAAGCAGGATAGTTTTAAATTTCCGTATCTTATTGATATTCCGCTATTTTTTGAAAACGGTGCTTATGATATAAAGGAGAGCGTAGTTGTTTATACGCCCACCGACGTTCAGCTAGAGAGATTTATGAAAAGAAACGGCTACTCAAAAGAGGAATCGCTTCGAAGAATAGCATCTCAGATGGATATAGAAGAGAAAAAGAAGAGAGCCTCGTGGGTGATAGACAACTCTAAAGATCTAAAACATCTTCAAAGAGAGTGTGAGGCATTCGTTGAGAAGATAAAAGCTAAATATTTGGAGAGAAAATGACGGTATCAAAATATAGTGCAAACGGTAACGACTTTGTAATTTTTCACACATTTATAAAAAAAGAGAGAAGCGAGTTGGCAAAAAAGCTTTGTCATAGACAAAACGGCATCGGGGCGGATGGGCTTATTGTTCTTCTTCCTCACGACAAAGTTGATTTTCAAGGAAATCAATCTTTGATTGATTTTGAGTGGCAGTTTTACAACTCTGATGGCAGTGAAGCTAACATGTGCGGCAACGGTTCAAGAGCATGCGCACACTACGCGTTTATAAATGGACTTGCTCCAAAATCTATGAAATTTTTAACGGGTGCAGGTGTTATCGGAGCGAATGTTGAAGAAAATATGGTGCTAAGCGAACTTACTCCTCCGAAGATTTTGGATAAAGAGATTATGGAAAACGGCAAATTGTGGTGGAAAATAGATACCGGTGTGCCTCATCTTGTGCAAATTACGGATAATATAGAAGAGTTTGACCTTAGCGAGGCAAGAGAACTGCGACACAAATATAATGCAAATGTAAATATAGTAAGCGTCTTGGCTGATGGAAATTTGCGTGTAAGAACTTACGAGCGTGGAGTAGAGAACGAAACTTTGGCATGCGGAACAGGAATGGCAGCATGTTTTTACAGAGCATATCAAGAGGGATTGGTTAAAAATAATATAGAGGTTTATCCGACAAGCGGTGAGATCTTATATCTTGGAGTAAATGATAAAACTATTACTTTTAGGGGTGAGGTTAAAAAAGTTTTTGTAACTGAGGTTGGCAACTAGTTTTTAAATTCTGGGTTAATCCCAGAATTTGATAGAGCAAAAGTTAAAGACCTGCGGCTTCAACTATTTTAGCTTGATGATCTGCTATAAGCGGCTCTACAATCTCATCCATAAGACCGCCTTGCATAATCTCAGCCAATCTATAGAGTGTTAATCCGATTCTATGGTCGGAGATACGGTTTTGCGGATAGTTATATGTTCTAATTCGCCCACTTCTATCTCCCGTTCCGACCTGAGCAGAACGGTTTGCACTATCTTTTGCAAGTGCTTCTTGCATCTCTAAGTCATAAAGTCTGGCTTTGAGAACTTTCATCGCCTTCTCTTTATTTTTATGTTGAGATTTTTGATCTTGATTTGTTACGACAAGTCCTGTCGGCAAGTGCGTAATTCTAACGGCAGAATCCGTAGTATTTACACTCTGCCCGCCACAGCCGCTTGAACGCATAACGTCAATCTTAAGATCACTCTCGCTAATTTGTATCTCAACATCGTCAACTTCGGCCATAACTGCGACGGTTATCGCCGAAGTATGTACACGACCTTGTGACTCTGTTGCAGGAACACGCTGAACACGGTGTGTTCCGCCTTCATACTTCAACCTACTATAAACCTGATCACCTCTAATAAGTGCAATAACTTCTTTGAATCCGCCTGCATCTGATGGAGACGTACTCATGATTTCAATTTTCCACCCTTTGAGATCTGCATAACGAGTGTATGCCTCAAAAAGATTTCCGACAAAAATCGCTGCTTCATCTCCACCGGCTCCGGCACGAAGCTCTACGATAATATTTCTATCATCATTAGGATCTTTTGGCAGAAGAAGAAGTTTTATATCATCTTCAAGAAGCGGAATTCTTAGCTCTAACTCTTTGAGCTCTTCTTTCGCCATTTCAGCCATTTCAGAATCATAAAGCATCTCTTTTGTATCGATAATTTGAGAAATAACAGATTTATACTCATGTGCTTTTTCTACAATTTTTTCGAGAGAAGATTGTTCTTTTGAGAGATCCGTCATTCTTTTGATGTCGGAAGTTATGTCAGGAGAACTTAGCAATCTGCTAAGTTCATTATAACGGTTGATAAACGGGGTAAGTTTATCGGCTAACATAAATAGTTAACCTTAAAGTGCGTTTACAGCTCTGTGAAGACGACTGATTTTTCTTGCAGCAGTCTCTTTCTTCAAGACACCTTTGCTTACAAATTTTTGAATTTGTTTGTTTGCTACGCCCATTGCAGTAGTAGCTTCTTCTTTATTCCCTGCATCTACTGCAGAACGAACATCTTTTACAATGTTTTTAAGACGAGTTCTGTAAAAACGATTACGTTCAGCACGAACGATAGTTTGGCGAATTCTCTTAACCGATGACTTGTGATTTGCCATATGAGTCCTTCTCATAAAAATTTAGTGTGGAATTCTAGCTTAAAAATAATTAAAATTAAGTTAAAGACAAGGTGAGCTATAATAATTTCAACAATATTGACTAAATATGTTAAAATACAGCATATTAAATTTTGGAAAAATTGCATGAAACTATTTGGAACAGACGGTGTAAGAGGCGAGGCGGGTACTTTTTTAACTGCACAGCTTGCTATGAAGATAGCGATGGCAGCTGGAATCTATTTTAAAGCGCATTCTAAGACAAATAAAATCTTAGTCGGTAAAGATACTCGCAGAAGCGGCTACATGATAGAAAACGCAATAGTCAGCGGACTTACCGCTATCGGCTATGACGTTATCCAAATAGGTCCGATGCCAACACCTGCAATTGCATACATAACTGAAAATATGCGATGTGACGCCGGAATTATGATTAGTGCTTCACATAACTCTTACGAAGATAACGGTATCAAATTTTTTGACAGCTACGGGGATAAACTTCCTCAAAGCGTCGAAGAGGAGATTGAGAAGATATATTTTAACGAAGAGATGATACAAGAGGCTCAAACTCAGGGGAAAGATATCGGAAAAGCAAAAAGAATCGACGATGTAATCGGTCGCTATATAGTACAACTTAAAAATTCGTTTCCGCGAGACCTTACACTCAAAAATATGAGGATTGTTCTTGATACGGCAAACGGAGCGGGCTATATAGTCGGTCCGACAGTTTTAGAAGAGCTTGGCGCAGAGGTTGTAGTTCTACATAATAAGCCGGACGGTTTCAATATCAATGATCATTGCGGTGCGTTACATGTGAGAGATTTATGTGAGAATGTTGTTAAATACAGAGCAGATCTGGGTATTGCTCTTGACGGCGATGCAGATAGAGTAGTTGTAGTGGATGAAAACGGAGCAGTAGTTGATGGAGATCAACTTTTAGGTGCTCTGGGCGCATACATGCATGAGAGCGGAGTTTTAAAAGGAAAAGGTATCGTCTCAACAGTGATGAGCAATCAAGGTTTAGACGAGTTTATGAAGCTTCAAGGATTAAAACTTTTTCGCTCTGATGTGGGTGATAAAAATGTTTTAGAGATAATGAAACAAGAGGGTATAAATTTTGGAGGAGAGCAGAGCGGACATGTAATCGTAAGCGACTATGCAAAAACCGGAGACGGGCTTGTTTGTGCACTTCAGATATTGGCACTTTTGATTAGAACAAATCAAAAAGCTTCAAAGGCTCTTCGTCCTTTTGCCCTCTACCCGCAAAAACTTGTAAATATAAATGTAAAAGTAAAAAAAGCTCTTGATTCGATAGCGGGGCTTGATGTGAAGTTAAAAGAGTTGGATAAAAAAAATATCCGTCATCTTATCCGCTATTCCGGAACAGAAAATAAACTTAGAATTTTGCTAGAGTGCAAAGATGCTAAAAAAATGAATAGTGAGATGGATAATATGGTAGAATTTTTTCAAAAAGCTTTAAATGCATAATAAGATTCTTCGTATTGTAGCAATACTTTTTTTTACCATAGTGATTATCTTTATAATAGATCAAAATATAAAATCGCTTTTTGTGGATGGATGGAGATATTATACTGATTGTATTGATCTGATTTTAGTCTATAACAAGGGTGTGGCATTTTCGATGTTTGCTTTTTTGGATGAATCGTTAAAATATATTCAGCTGGTACTAATTTTCGGTATTTTACTCTACATCATTTATCTGAGAGAGGTTTGTTATGCTTTTCCTTCTGGTTTGATGCTAGGCGGGGCTTTTTCAAATATATATGACAGATTTGTTCATGGCGGCGTAGTAGATATGGTCTACTGGCATTGCGGGTTTGATTTCGCGATATTTAATTTTGCAGATGTGATGATAGATGTTGCCGTTGTTTGGATTTTAGTGCTACATTTTAAGCCAAAACTTTGCAAAAATTAACTCTAAAGATAGATAAAAGCAGATTTAAGGTAATATTTCCAAAAATGTAAAATAATTAAAATTAGATTTTGATACATAAAGTATCAAGCTTTAGTGCCATAGCGGTTAGCGTAGCCGAAGGAATTACTTCCTTTGGCGTTTTAAATTAAATAAAAAGGAAGTTTGATGAAAATCAAAACAAACAAGATTAATAGTGCAAATGCTGAGATAGAAGCTAAAATCCCAAAAGAAGTAGTGGAAGCGAACATAGAAAAACTAGCTAAAAAGTTGACTAAAACAGCTTCTATTCAAGGTTTTCGTAAAGGTAAAGTACCGGTAGCCGTAGTTAAAAAACAGTATGGCGATCGTTTAGTTCAAGATGCAGAAGCAGAAGCACTTCGTGAGGTTTTAAATAAAGGGCTTGATGAGTTAAAAGTTGCAATGAATTCATTGATTGGTGAGCCAAATATCTCTAATTTTGTTAAAAATGCAGACAGCATTGACGTAACTGTTAAGATTGCCATGAGACCGGAAATAAATCTTGACAACTATAAAGATATGGTTGACACTTTTGATAAACCTCTTGTAAGTGATGAAGATGTAGATGCAAGATTGGAAAAAATAGCTGATTCTCAAGGAAAATTTGTTGACCTTAAAGAAAAAAGAGCTGCAAAAAATGGCGATAGCACAATTATCGACTTTGAAGGTTCTGTTGAGGGAGTACTTTTTGAAGGCGGAGCAGCTAAAGAGTTCGCGCTTGTTTTAGGCTCAGGTCAATTTATCCCCGGCTTTGAAGATCAAGTGGTTGGTATGAATATCGGTGATGAGAAAGTTATAAAAGTGAAATTTCCTGAGAGTTACGGCTCAGACAAATTAGCAGGTAAAGATGCTGAGTTTAAAGTAACACTTCACAATATTCAAGAAAAAATCAAAGCTGAAGTTAATGATGCGCTTGCAGAAAAATTACTTGCAGGACAAGATGATAAAAGTTTGGTAAATCTAAAATCTCAAGTAAAATCTCAACTAGAGTATGAGATCCTTTCAAAACTTTATAATGATGAGCTAAAGCCTGCACTTTTAGAGACTTTTGTTGCTAAGATGAATTTTGATTTACCGGAGTTTGTAGTAGATCAAGAGATCGATGTTTCACTAAATAAAAAAGCTAGTACAATGAGTGAAGATGAGATAAAAGAGCTTAGAGAAGATGCAGATAAATTAAAAGCACTTCGTGAGACATTCCGTGAAGATGCAACAAGAAGCGTAAAAGCAACTTTTATCATAGATGCACTAGCAACAGCAGAAAACATTAAAGTTGATGAAAATGAGGTTATGCAAACTATATATTATGAAGCAATGCAGATGGGACAAGATCCTAGATTGGTTTATGATAAATATAAAAATTCGGGCTATTTACCAGCTATTCAAATGTCGATGATTGAGGATAGAGTGCTTACGCAAATTCTTAACTCAAAGATGAAAGAAGCATAGTAGATGAGTTATGTTCCTTATGTAGTTGAAAAAACTGCACGCGGTGAGCGTTCTTACGATATCTATTCTCGTCTTTTAAAAGATAGAATCATTATGCTAAGCGGAGAGGTTAACGATTCAGTTGCTTCTTCCATAGTGGCACAGATGCTTTTTCTAGAAGCAGAAGATCCGGAAAAGGATATCTACTTTTACATAAATTCTCCGGGCGGTGTAGTTACTGCGGGAATGGCAATATTTGACACTATGAACTATATCCGTCCGGATGTAGCTACTATATGTATCGGACAAGCTGCATCTATGGGAGCATTTTTACTCTCAAGCGGAACAAAAGGGAAGAGATATGCACTTCCTCATGCAAGAATCATGATTCATCAGCCTTTAGGCGGTGCAAGAGGTCAAGCGACAGATATAGCTATTCAAGCTAAAGAGATTCTCCGTATGAAAGAGGAACTCAACCATATTTTGGCAAAAAATACCGGTCAAAATGTAAAAAAAATAGAAAAAGACACTGATAGAGACAATTTTATGAGTGCACAAGAGTGTAAAGATTATGGTATGATTGACGAAGTATTAATGAAAAAAAGTAAAGAATAGGTAGTATAAGGAGTTGATATGTCGGGGGCTTTAAGAAGTAGAACACACCGTAGTACAACAGATGCGGGATCCACACGTATAGTAACCGATAAAGTAATAGTAACCGATAAAGTAGTAGAAGCTGAGCCGGAGGGTGAATTAGAAGCTTATTCAAAAGAAGTATTAAGTGCATTAATGAAGGATGGTTTGCCTCCAACCCCAAATAATTTCTCTCTTTACTTTGATAGACTTCTAGAAGATAAAAGCCAAAATACCCGCAATCATATAGTCTCTATTCTCGAACTTGAAGAGAGTAATGAAGATGAAAATAGCATAATGCTTGAACAGAGCCTCAAGCAAGGCTTTTCATCAATAAAAAATATTCTCGGTGTCACTGCGAATTTATACAAAAATATGGCTCTTATGACAAAAATATTGGATAAGAGGAAGCAAGAACTTGAGGTAAGTTCAGATACTCAAGAGACAAGAAATGTAGCTGCATCTTTAGAGTCAGATATCTCAAAACTTAATGTTATTCTTAAAAAGCAGAGCGGTAGCATGAAAGAGATGTATGACGATACTGCAAGGATTATAAAAAATGTTGAAAACGAAACTATATTTGATAATCAGTACGGTGTCTACAATAAACGTTACTTAATGGGTAAAATCGAACAAGAAATAGAGCTTATAAGAAAGTTTAAACATAAAAGTTCACTTATCATGATTGAGCTCTCACGCGAACTTAGAACAAGTGTCAACAATGAAAAAGCCATTATGTTGATGACAAAAACAATAGCACGGCTTTTGCTTAAAACGTCAAGAAGAAGTGATACTGTTGCCCATTATGGAAATGGGGTCTTTACTATGCTTCTTAAACATACTGATATTGAGA
>CAIUZU010000170.1 GCA_903903705.1 uncultured Helicobacteraceae bacterium | reverse complement strand
CTTTAAATAATTTGCTTCTTGATTATACATAAATTACCTCTTACTCGCCGATTCTCTTTTTGTTGCATCGATTACAACAATATCGGGCAGTTTATTATCTATAGTTTCATTTTGTCTTTTATGCTCATAAATTTTTTCGATTTTGGCACTATCTTTATCATAGAGCTGAATGATTACAAATTTACTTTGATTTGTCTTTTCTGCTTTGTTGTAGATTGCAAGTTGAGATTTATACCCATGCAAAAGCTTTGTATTGGTTGATAGTTTCATTTCAATATTAATCTTATCATTGAAACCTTGACTAATTTTAAAATCAATTGGTCCATTACCAGAATTTGTTTCTGGGCTAATATCCAAATCATTTGCTTCACAATATGAGTAAGCAATGGCAAAAAATAACATTTGTGCGAAACTCTCTTGCTTATGTTTGCCATCACTGTTATGAAAAAATTTCCACATGCCATTATTCTCAATTAAATCTTGATATTTGTTACAAATTATATTTACTATTTCAATCGGTTTTGTTTGAGTTGTTAAAACTAATGGAAAATTATGAACGGCATCAAATGCAATCTCTTTCCAAATAAAATCACCGTTAGGGTCATTTTCAAAATCGTAATTTTTCCCTTTGTCTTTGTAAGTTTTTATTGCTTCTTCAATTATTGACGGATTATTTAAAATCAAATTTTTAAAATTTCTTTTTATAAATGCTCTCGTTTGTTTATCAAAAACCTGCCCAACAACCTCATTAACTCTATCTCGTAGTGAACTATTATGAACACATACACGGTCAATATCATCAGCATCAAAAGCAATTGGCAAATCTGTTAAAACACTTGTAGGACAAAAAATAATTGGTTCGTTTTCAAGATTAAAAGGTAAATTATAAGAAGTCATTCCATATAGAAATTTTTTTGTTTTAAGTTTTAATTCTATTGAAACTCTTTGCGTATAAAGCAAAAAATCTTCTTGTAAAATCCAGACTGTCATATCACTGATTCTATCTGCCCCTATACCTTCTTCTAAAAGCCCAATAAGTTGAAAAATCTCAGGGTCTTTTATACCTGCTTTTACAAGCTGATATGCCGTCTGAGTTAATTGAGAAGCAAACTTTTTGCCAATACCAGAGCCATTTTTACCAGTTTTTGAGTAACCTAACCCAATGTGTCCAAGTTCATGAAATTGGAATTTTTTTTCAGCTTGTCTATAAAATACATCATTCCCGTTTGATTGGTCTAAAATAGTTGAGATATTTGAAAAATATTGCTTATATTTATCGTATGAATTTTTAAATTCATCAATTTTTATATTTTCAAACTCATACGGCAACATATAATAAAGAGCATCTCTATTTACAAAACCATTGAAAACATGATGTTTTTTAAAACTTGCTGATTTAATCTCAAAATACTCGCTGTAAAGTTTATCTTTCATTATTTTTCCATCCTATTTATAAAATTAACATTCCAATAAATATCAAATTTTTTTAATTGCTCAAAATAATAATTATCTTGAAACCCTAGTTGTATTTTTGTAAGAGATTTACTTTTATAGTAATTGACAGTACAAATAAAGCTTTGATTGCTTTTCAATAAGGCAAATCTTTTTCTCTCATTTGATTTAAAAAATACAGAAATACTAACAACATCAGCTTCAACTGT
>CAIUZU010000169.1 GCA_903903705.1 uncultured Helicobacteraceae bacterium | reverse complement strand
GCTTCGCTGCTTGTTATTATGAAGATGAGTATCGGCATATTAAGCGGTTCAATTGCAGTTTTAGCGTCTGCGATAGACTCTCTACTGGATCTAATCGTATCTCTATTTAACTATTTTGCACTCCACAATGCAGAAAAAGATCCAGATGACAACTTCAACTATGGGCGAAGCAAAATCGAACCTCTCGCAGCGGTTGTAGAAGGGGTTGTAATCTCACTTTCTGCACTTTTTATACTCTATGAGGCACTCTTGAAAATAGCCCATCCACGTGAAATGGACTATATGAGTGAAAGTATAGTAGTTATGCTGCTCTCTATAATTATTACATCGCTACTTGTTCTGTTTTTAAATAGTGTTGCAAAAAAAACAGGCAATATGGTTATAAGAGCAGATGCCTTGCACTACAAAACAGATATATTTTCAAATGGTTCAGTCCTTCTGGCTCTTGGGCTTGTATCACTTACCGGTGAAGAGTTGATCGACCCGATTCTTGGAGTTGGTATCGGCATATATATGATCTACTCCGCAATGCCCATTATAAAAGAGGGAATCCTACTGCTTCTTGATGCCGCACTATCTCAAGAAGATATAAAAAAAATAACGGATATAATAGAGAGTAAAAAAGAGACTACAAACTATCACAACCTTCAAACAAGAGAGTCGGGCTCACACATATTTATATCCGTACATGTTGTTTTCAATGTAAGCATATCACTCTACGATGCACACTTAATATCCGACAAATTGGAACTTCAACTAAAAGGACTTTTTAAAAATAAAAAAGTGCATGTGCTAATACACATGGATCCTTATGATGATTCAGAGATAAATGAGATGGAAGAAACTTATTAACTTCAATACAAAAGAGAGAAAATGAAACTTATAATAAACGGCGAAACAAAAGAGTTTAATAGGGATATTACACTGGCAGATATGCTTCAAAAGCTGGATTTAACAAGTAAAGTTATGGCTGCAGCGGTAAATATGGAGATAGTCAAACAGGGAAGTTGGGCAGATTACAAGCTTAAAGATATGGATAAGGTGGAGCTTTTAGACTTTGTCGGCGGAGGCTGATTCAAGTGCTACAACAGCTATTGCATACTCGCCGTCATGTGTAATAGATACGCTTGTATATTTAATACTAAATTTATCTACAATCTTTTGCGACAATTTTAGCTTTGGTGCCCCACCCTGCGTCTTATATACAGTTATATCATGAAAGCTGCATTCTGAGCCGATACCAACACCCAACGCTTTTGAGCAGGCTTCTTTTGCTGCCCAAAAACCTGAAGCTGTTTTATAGTTTTTAACAAGAGAGATCTCATCTTTTGATAAAAATCTATAAAGAGCCTTATCTCCAAATCTCTCTATCAGATGATTCATTCGAGATGTTTTTATAAGATCTATACCAATCATTTACTGTATAACAAACTCTGTAAAATAGATACCTTTTATGCTTCCATCGGAAATCATAGAGTTTAAAATATCGACAATTTGTTCAGATACTTTCTGCTTTCCTTTTGTAGAAGATATCTCTTCTATGCTTTTAGATGTTAAAATCCTAATGATTCTGTCTCTTATAACGGCAGCTTTTTTATCAAGTTCAATACTTAACTCTGGACCCTTTAGCTCCAATGAGATAGTGGCTTTTAAGTAACGACGACCGGCATCGCTTTTTAAATTAACCGTAAAAGTATCAAGCGGATATAAAATTCCAATCTCACTTAATTTTCTTGAAGCTATATCATCACCCTCACTTTTAGCTTTTGCAGGCGCATGTGT
>CAIUZU010000168.1 GCA_903903705.1 uncultured Helicobacteraceae bacterium | reverse complement strand
GATACACCAAGCGGTGACGCAAAAGTTGATATGTTGACTCATTTTATCGTTGAGCCGTTTACTCCACACTCTCAAGAAGAAGAGTACTATATTTCTGCTACATGTGTAGGCGATAACGATGTTCTTTACATGTCGGCTGAGGGCGGTATGGAAGTTGAAGAGAACTGGGATAAAGTTATTGAAGTGTCATTTCCTATCACTGCAACTGAAGAAGAGATAGAAGATAAGATCAGAAAAAACATTCCAAAAGATGTTGCAAAAGATGATAAAGAGGCGTTTGCAGAGTTTGCAATCGGATTTTTCAGAGCTTACAGAGAGTTAAATTTCGCATATCTTGAAATCAACCCGTTTGTTCTACAAGGCAAAAAAGTTGAACTTTTAGACATGGTTGCAAAACTTGATGATACTGCAGGATTTATGATGAAAGACGAGTGGGGCAATGTAGATTTCCCGACTTCTTTTGGAATGGAAGAGAAATCTCCTGAAGTTTTAGCTATTGAAGATGCTGATAGCAAATCAGGCGCTTCACTAAAGCTGACAATTCTTAAACCGGAAGCTAGAATCTGGACTATGGTAGCAGGCGGCGGCGCTTCAGTTGTTTATGCAGATACGATTGCAGATTTGGCGGGGATCGAAGATCTTGCTAACTACGGTGAGTACTCAGGCGGACCGACTACAAGCGAAACTAAATTTTATGCTGAGACCATCTTAGATCTTATGACAAGAGGCAAAGATGCTAAAGGTAGAGATAAAGTTCTCATCATCGGCGGAGCTATTGCTAACTTTACGGATGTTGCAAAAACATTTACGGGGATTATTCAAGCTTTTGACAACTATGCTGATAAAATGAAAGAAGTCGGTATCAAGATTTATGTAAGACGCGGCGGACCGAACTATGAAAAAGGTCTAAAAGATATTAAAGAAGCTGCTGATAGACTAGGTCTTTATATAGAAGTTTATGGTCCGGAAACACATGTTACGGATATCGTGCGTATGGCACTTACTAAGTAGGGAGAAGAGATGGCACAATTATTTACTAGAGACACACAAGCAATTTTTTGGAATAACAACACAACAGCTATTCAAAGAATGTTGGATTATGACTATACGATAAAAAGAGAGAAGCCTTCTGTAGCGGCAATCGTAGCTCCTACAAGCAACAGCAAGTTCGATAAGTTTTTTTATGGTCCTGATGAGATTATGATTCCGCTTTATAGAAATACTGCAGAAGCAAAAGCGGCACAGCCTCAAGCAGATGTGCTTTTAAACTTTGCATCTTTTAGAACAGCTTATGAAGTAACGATGGAAGCATTGGAAATGGGCGGTTTTTCTTCTATCATGGTAACGGCTGAGGGTATTCCTGAGAGATTAGCTAGAAAAATGAATGCGATTGCAAGAGCAAAAAATGTAACCGTAATCGGACCTGCAACAGTAGGTGCAATTGCACCGGGAGCTTTCAAAATTGCAAATATCGGTGGAACAATTGAAAATATCGTTCAGTCAAAACTTCACCGTGCAGGATCATGCGGACTTGTAACTCGTTCAGGGGGTCTATTTAATGAGCTTTCAAATATCATCGCAATCAATGCTGATGGTATCGCTGAGGGTGTTGCTATCGGCGGAGACAGATTCGTAGGTTCTGTTTTTATTGATAACTTGCTTAGAATGGAAGCAAACCCAGAAGTAAAATACATGTTGCTTCTAGGAGAAGTTGGCGGTACTGAAGAGTATAAAGTAATCGAAGCTGTTAAATCAGGGCAAATTAAAAAGCCTATTATCGCATGGTGTATCGGTACTATCGCTAAATATTATGACAGCGGCGTACAATTCGGTCACGCAGGAGCATCTGCAAACGGTGATGCGGAAACGGCTGAAGCTAAAAACAAAGCAATGAAAGAGGTAGGCATCCATGTTCCTGCATCATTCAATGATTTGCCGGAAATTATCAGTGCTGTTTACCATGAGCTTCATGCAGAGGGCATCATCAAAGATATCCATGAACCTGCGATGAACGTATGTCCAAATGTAAGAAAATCTAAACAGTTTATCTGTACGATTTCTGATGACAGAGGAGACGAAGCACACTATTGCGGTTATCCAATCAGCTCGTTAGCAACTCCTGATACAGGATTTACAATCGGTGACGTTATGAGTATTCTCTGGTTTAAAAAGAGATATCCAAGATGGGCAGTTGACTTTTTAGAAACAGTTCTTAAAACGGTTGCAGATCACGGTCCGGCAGTTTCAGGTGCTCATAATGCAAAAGTTACTGCAAGAGCAGGAAAAGATGTTATTAGTTCACTAATATCTGGTCTTTTAACTATTGGACCACGTTTTGGCGGTGCTATCGATGATGCTGCTAAATACTTTAAGTATGCAAAAGATCATGATATGACTCCGAATGACTTCTTAAATCACATGAAAAAAGAGGGAATCCCAATTCCGGGAATAGGACATAGAATCAAGTCTCTAAAAAATCCTGACTTGCGTGTTGAGGGATTGAAGAAATATGCAATGGCAAATTTCCCATCAACTCCGCTTCTTGATTATGCATTAACGGTTGAGCAGTTGACAACATCTAAAAAAGAGAATCTTATCTTAAATGTTGACGGTACAATCGGTATATTAATGGTTGACATGTGGAGAGCATTAGGATACGCAGATGAAGAGATTGATGTATTTATCAATGCAGGTGCACTAAATGCATTCTTTATCTTAGGCAGAAGTATCGGATTTATCGGTCATATTTTAGATGAAAAACGTCTTGGAATGCCGATGTACAGACATCCGATGGATGATATTT
>CAIUZU010000167.1 GCA_903903705.1 uncultured Helicobacteraceae bacterium | reverse complement strand
TTTGAAGAAAATCTTGATGAAGCGCTATTTGGCTTGGGTGCTAAAATAAGAGAGCATAAAGCCAACATGAACAGCTCTTTGAAGAGACTTACTTCAAGCCCTAAACTCTCACCCTACCTTATAGACACTCAAGTTCACCTTATAAATGACGAAGAGTCTCTTTTGGTTCGCGGCGGTTTTAACCATGTGTTAAAGGGCGCAATAGTAGGCAGAAGCAGCAGCGGCGGTTTTTATGTCTCACCGGACAGCATACTAAAATCAAAAGAACAGATCCGCTACATCGTCCAAGAGCGAGAGGCGATTTTTTATAACTACGCAAAAGAGTTTTCATCAAAACTTGCAGAACTTATGCCCTTTATCACATTTATTGACAAAGAGTTCACAAAGTTCGACAACTATCAAGCCAGAGTTTTGTTTGCAAAAAGCAAAAACCTCCAACTTATAAAATCCAAAAAAGATTCTAAAATAGTATTGGATGGTTTTATCCACCCTGCTCTGCACCATGCAAAACCCATAAATGTAGATTTTTCAAAAAATATTTTGATGATTACGGGTGTAAATGCCGGCGGAAAAACAATGCTTTTAAAGTCGATTCTAGCTGCGGCTTTTATGGCAAAATATATAATTCCCATGAAGCTAAATGAGCACAAGTCACATGTGGGTAGTTTTAAAAATATTTTAGCGATTATCGACGATCCTCAAAATGTTAAAAACGACATCTCTACTTTTGCAGGGCGTATGCAGGAGTTTTCTAAAATATTCGAAAGCAAAGATGCGCTTGTCGGAGTCGATGAGATAGAACTGGGAACTGACAGCGACGAGGCTGCGGCACTCTTTAAAGTTATACTTGATGAGCTGGTTTTAAGAGGGCAAAAGATAGTTGTTACAACCCACCACAAACGACTTGCCGCACTTATGGCTGACCGTGATGACGTAGAACTTATGGCGGCGATTTACGATGAGGCTTCCCGCGCTCCTACTTATGAGTTTATGCACGGAATCATCGGAAAAAGTTACGCTTTTGAAACTGCAAGCAGATACGGAATCTCAAACAGAATCGTAACTGAGGCAAAAGCGGTTTACGGTGATAACAGTGAAAAACTAAATATTCTTATCGAGAGAGGTTCACAGCTAGAACGTGAACTGAAACAAAAACACAAACTTGTCGATGAAAAACTCCAAAACATAAAAGCCAAAGAACTTGAGTTAAAAGAAGAGAAACAGAGGATTTATGAAGAGCTAGAATATGAGAAAAATGTACTCAAAGAGAGTTATGAAAGTGCTATAAACGAAGCAAAACAAGCGGCTCGGGCAGGAGATACAAAAGCCATCCACAGAGCTATGAATAAAGCCAACCAACAACTGCCTCAAGAAAAGAAAGAGCCGCAAATTGTTCAAGTCGCAGAGTTCAACATTGGTGATAATGTCAAATACCATAGCAAAAAAGGCGTAATCATTGCTATGAAAGATAAAAAAGAGGCAATTGTCGAAGTTGACGGTATGCGAGTAAGAGTTAAGACAAAAGAACTTAAACATACGCAAATCATACATCAAAAACCACGTACGGATGTCAATCTGCAAGTACAAAGAAGAGCCGGACTCAAGTGCGACCTGCACGGTATGAGAGCCGAAGAAGCGATAGAAGAGTTGGACAAATTTATCTCCGATGCACTCATTAACGGCTGGGATGAAGTCATAGTTTATCACGGTATCGGGACGGGAAAACTCTCTTATGCAGTCAAGGAATTTTTAAAAACACATCCAAAAGTAAAAAAATTTGAAGATGCACCACAGCACATGGGCGGTTTTGGGGCAAAGCTTGTTACGCTGTAATAAAAATTGAGAAAACAATGAGAGAAAAAGCTTCAAAACTACGGCTTCTTATTATGGAAGATGACTTGCTGATATGCGACATTATGTCTGAATTTTTAAGCGGATGCGGTTACGAAGTCGTATGCGTGAACGACGGAAGCCAAGCTATAGATAAAGCGTATGAGGAAAACTTCGATGCATTTATATTTGATGTAAAAGTACCTCTGATAAGCGGGTTTGATGTGCTCAAAACTCTTAGAAGCACAAATAAAAAAACACCGGCTATATTTGTAACATCATTAGCCGGCATAGCCGACTTGTCTAAAGGATATGATGCCGGATGCGACGACTATATAAAAAAGCCTTTTGAACTAAAAGAGCTTCAGTTGCGTCTTCAAAAACTGATCCAAAAATCTTTTTCTCTTAATAACAGCGATATTATCATGCTCAATGATGAATGGTCATTTGAACCAAACAACGGAAAACTCTTTAGCGGTGAGAGAGAGCTTTTTTTAACCAAAAAAGAAACAAAACTGCTTAATATGTTAATTTCACATAAAGGAAAGATGGTCTCAAATGAGCAGATTATTGCCAATGTATGGAATTATGACGATGAAGCTACAGAAGAGAATCTTCGTACACACATCAAAAAATTACGCAAAATATTGGGAAAAGATTTTATTCAAAATGTGCGAAAACAAGGATATTTGATTGTTACAAGCTGAAAAAAAATCACTCATACAATTTGTGTCTGTTTTTGTCGGATTTAATGTAATTTTTTTAATTATTCTCTCCACTCTCTACTATAACTATCAAAAAAAAATATATACTGAAATTCTGCAAAATGAGATGATTGACTACACAGAAACTGCCTATGAATCAGTATATTATGCACAAAATATAGCCGATTTGGATGAATATCTGCTGCATCATCCAAAATTCAATATTGCCATGATGGACAAAAATAACAACATCATCTATCCTGTTCCCGCCCCTTTTAATGTAAAATTTAAACAGGGATTTTTTAGAGAAGATGGACACTACTTTTTTATTAAA
>CAIUZU010000166.1 GCA_903903705.1 uncultured Helicobacteraceae bacterium | reverse complement strand
GATATTTAAACATTAGTTTATATTTTTCTATCTAGGGTCTGCAATATAACCTTCAATTGCCGAAATGGCCGCAACTGCGGAGTTGGCAAGATAAACTTTCGAGCTTCTGCTTCCCATACGACCGACAAAGTTACGGTTTGTTGTTGAAACAGCCACTTCATTGTCTCCTAAAATTCCCATATATCCGCCAAGACAAGCCCCACATGTAGGATTGCTTACAACTCCGCCCGCATCTACAATTATGTCTATATATCCGAGTTTGTTAGCTTCTCTTAGTATCATCTGCGTTCCAGGGGTTACTATTAGGCGAACATCCGGATGCACTTTTTTACCTTTGAGTATCTCTGCCGCAACTTTTAAATCGCTGAGTCTTCCGTTTGTACAGCTTCCGATAAATGCCTGATCTATCTTGATCTTGTCTGCTACGGCTTGTTTTACACTATGTCCGTTTGATGGCAAAAACGGGTATGCGATAACAGGATCAAGAGAAGCAACATCTATCTCTAAAATCTGCACATAAGAAGCATCAGCGTCAGAGTAGTGAATCTTAGGTTCTCTTGCTAAATTTTTATCGGATAAAAACTCTTTTGTAATATCATCATAAGCAACTATTCCACTTTTTGCACCTGCTTCAATCGCCATGTTGCACATAGAAAACCTGTCATCCATCGTGAGATGTTCAATTGTGCTTCCCGTAAACTCCAAAGTTCTGTAAAGCGCACCATCCACGCCAATCATGCGGATAATTTCAAGGATGATATCTTTTCCGGTTGTATATTTACCTGGTTTTCCGCTAAGAACAACTTTGATAGACTCCGGAACTTTAAACCAGTTTCCGCCGGTAACCATAGCAAATGCCAAGTCTGTTGAACCCATACCCGTAGAAAATGCACCGAGTGCTCCATGTGTACATGTATGGCTGTCTGCTCCGATAATAACATCGCCCGGAACTACAAGTCCTTTTTCAGGCAAAAGCGCATGTTCAATCCCCATATCTTTTTCATCAAAAAAGTTTTTTAAGCTATATTTTTTTGCAAAGTCACGAGAAATTCTGGCTTGATTTGCGGATGCTATATCTTTTGCAGGGATAAAGTGGTCAAGGACGATAGAAAATCCATCAGGATTTGCGAGTTTTGTCGCACCGCTATCTTCAAAAGCTTTGATAGAGATAGGCGTAGTAATATCATTTCCGATAACCATATCGATATCGCAACGAATAATCTCTCCCGCATAAACAGCTTTTCCGACATGCTCAGAAAATATTTTTTCAGTTATAGTTTGTCCCATAATATAGAGTTCCTTAGATTTTACTTCTTAATTTTTGGGATTATATCATTTTCTATTTTGTATATAATTTAACCCAAAAGATGATAAGATTTTTTAAAAAAGAGATTTGGATGCAAAATAGTTACAAAAGAATCGATGCGCACCTCTCAAACCTTGGATACTGCACAAGAAGCGAAGCAAAGAAATTTTTGAAAAAAAATTTAGTATGCGTAGATGGCATTAGGGGGTTTGACGTAACACAAAAAGCTTATCATAACGATGTAACAGTAGAAAATGAACCGCTTGATAATGAAAGCCTGCTCATTCTTATGAATAAACCAAGTGGCGTAATCTGCTCACACAGTGACGGTGGAGTGCTTATATATTCTATGCTTCCTCTAAGATGGCAAAGAAGAAATCCAAAAATATCAACAATCGGGCGTTTAGATGCGGATACTACCGGAGCGATTTTACTTACTGATGATGGGGAGCTAAATCATAAACTTACAAGCCCAAAAAGCGATGTGGCAAAAGTATACGAAGCAACACTCGCCGAGCCGCTTAAGGGCAATGAGGCAGATATCTTTGCAAGTGGAAATCTTCTATTAAAGGGAGAAAAAAAACCGCTTCTTAGTGCTAAAATGGAAATACTCTCACCATTACATGTAAGACTGGAAATTTGTGAAGGCAGGTATCACCAAGTCAAGCGAATGTTTGGAGCTCTCGGCAATCGAGTCGTAGCTCTTCACCGTGTTAGTTTTGGCGATTTTGGCGTAGAAAATCTAAAACTCGGTGAATATAAAACAGTTATTTAAATCTCGTACTTTAGAGCTTTTTTCATATATTCTGTTGAGCAAAAAAACATTGCCGCAAATATAGGATTTATCTTTACATAACCTTCTTCAACTGTTTCAAAAATTTTAAAAGTAAAACCTTCATGACCTTGAGTACCCTTTGAAATTACCGTAAATTCAATAGGTGTTAAAGTTTTTACCATGTTTAAAATCTTTTTCTGTTTTTTTAAGCTATCATTTTTGAGTAGATTAAAATCTTGATTTTCTGAACTTTTGTGAGAGCGTACAATCTCTTCTAAAATATCAAATTTGTCTTTAAAAACTATTTTATTCCATTTGATTACAAGCTCTTTTGAATCAATCTTGCATGCGCTATGTATAAGAGCATTTGGTTTTTTCTCTTTCATTGCTTCAATCAAGCCTAAAAGATAGTTAGTGCCGCCGACTGCCTCTGCACATTTTTGCATTAAAAGATGTATAAATGCTTTTGTATCGTCATTTTGTTTGTTAAAATTGCACATAAATTATTCCTATTTTTGGTTATATTGATATAATTATAGCTTAAATATTCCATAAGTACAGTTTCATTTAAGCTTAATCAAATAACAAACTTATTATGATATCAAAAATATAAAGAAGACAAAAATTGTCTTAATTAAAAATAACTCGATTGAGTGAGGTAAATATGCAAGTTTATTTAGACAATAATGCTACAACGATGGTTGACCCGTTAGTCGTAGAAGTTATGCAGCCATTTTTTAGTGAAATATACGGTAACCCGAACTCACTTCATAAATTCGGTACGGCATCTCATCCTGCGCTTAGCAAGGCGATAGACCAAGTTTATAAAGCACTCAATGCAAGTGATAATGATGACATAGTTTTTACATCATGTGCGACGGAATCAAACAACTGGGTTTTAAAATCGATATTTAATGACCATATAGTAAGCGGAGATAAAAACCATATTATCACGACGGAAGTTGAACATCCCTCAGTGCTTGCAGCGTGCAGAGCGTTAGAAAAAGAGGGTGCCAAAGTCACATATTTGCCGGTAAATAGCCAAGGGGTCGTAGAACCTCATGTCGTAAGAAGTTTTATAACCGATAAAACCGCTTTGGTTTCCGTTATGTGGGCTTCAAATGAGACGGGAATGATTTTTCCTATAAAAGAAATTGGCGAGATTTGTAAAGAGAAGGGTGTTTTATTTCACTCAGACGGCGTTCAGGCTGTCGGTAAAATTCCTGTTGATTTACAAGCCGTACATGTAGATTTTCTCTCAATGTCTGCACACAAATTTCATGGTCCAAAAGGTGTAGGAGCTCTTTATATCAGAAACTCTCAGCCGCTTTCTCCGCTTTTGCACGGCGGTGAGCATATGGGCGGTCGCCGTTCAGGCACACTAAATGTTCCATATATCGTTGCGATGGGAAAAGCTATTGAACTTGCAACTACTAACATAGAAGAAAAAATGGCTTCAATTAGAGCAAAAAGAGACCGTTTAGAAGATGCACTTTTAGAGTTAAGCGATACATTTGTTGTAGGAAATCGCGAAAATCGTACACCTAATACAATCTTAATTTCTATCAGAGGAGTTGAGGGCGAGGGGATGCTTTGGGATTTGAACAACGGTCAAATCGGCGCATCAACCGGTTCGGCATGTGCTAGTGAAGATTTGCAGGCAAATACCGTAATGCTTGCTATCGGAGCCGACAATGAACTGGCGCACACGGGTATTCGTTTGAGTCTTAGCCGTTTTACTACGGACGAAGAGATAGATTATACGATAGAACATTTCAAAAAAGCGGTTTTGAGACTTCGTGCCATTTCAAGTTCTTATGCAAAAGTTGGACCAACTCCCGGCGGAGAGTCAAAAGCTTGTGAATTACATCATTAAAAATTAGGAGAATTACTACCATGGCAAAAAATGACTTACTGGGTGCATCTTTATGGGATGCGTACTCAAATAAAGTAACAACGCTGATGAATAACCCAAATCATCAAGGCGAGATTACGGAACAAGAAGCAGCAGAGCATGGAAACAGACTTATCGTTGCCGATTTCGGTGCGGAGAGCTGTGGGGATGCTGTTCGTCTTTATTGGGAAGTTGACCCAAAAACAGACATAATCGTAAACTCTAAGTTTAAAAGTTTTGGGTGTGGAACGGCAATAGCAAGTTCAGATATTATGACTGAGCTCTGTATCGGAAAAACCGTCAAAGAAGCTGTAAAGATTACAAATATCGATGTTGAATTTGCTCTTCGCGACAGCCCTGAGATTCCTGCGGTTCCACCTCAAAAGATGCACTGCTCGGTTATGGCTTATGATGTTATCAAAAAGGCTGCAGGGCTTTACATGGGTGTTGATTCAGAGAGTTTTGAAGAGGAAATTATCGTTTGTGAGTGTGCTAGGGTTAGTTTAAAAACTCTGCAAGAGGTTATCAAACTAAACGACTTAACAACGATTGAGCAGATTACTGATTATACGAAAGCCGGCGGTTTTTGTAAAAGCTGTATAAGACCGGGTGGACATGAAAAAAGGGAGTACTATCTAGTGGATATTTTAAGAGATACACGTCGTGAGATGGATGAAGAGAAGATGAAAGCAGCAGCCGATGCAGGCTCAAAAGGCAGTTTTGAGTCAATGACTTTGGTACAACAGATTAAAGCAATTGATGCCGTAATTGATGAGAATGTTCGTCAATTTCTTATAATGGATGGTGGAAACATGGAAGTTATAGATGTAAAACCGACTGAAGAGTATGTTGATGTTTATATCAGATATTTGGGTGCATGTAACGGATGTGCAAGTTCTGCTACAGGAACTCTTTACGCAATTGAAGCAACTCTAAAAGAGAAACTTTCTAAAAAAATCAGGGTTCTGCCTATTTAATTCCTACTCTTTGTAGGGATTTAAAAGCGGCGAGCTCTTGCCCATATACCTTTTATCTAAAACTGCAATCTCACATTCAAGCCAAATTTTAAATTTTTCGTAAACTCTTTTTTGTGCCTCTTGAATCAAAAAGATTGCTTCGTCAAAAGTTCCGTTTTCAACATTGACCAAAAAATTTGCATGCTCTTTGCTAAACTCCATTCCACCGACTCTAAAACCCTTTAAGCCGACTGCTTCAATAACTCTGCCCGCATAATCTCCTTCAGGATTTTTAAAACAGCTTCCGGCACTCGGTTTTGAGGGTTGATTTGATCGCATAGCTTTAAACATTGCAAGTTTTTCTTCATCAAATCCAAATCTGAGTTCAAAATTAGCTTCTAAAATAGGAGTTTTTATATCGGTAAATCTATATCCATAAGAGATCTCTTCTTTTTTTAAATTACCGCCGCATGTGTTTATGGATATAAGGTTATTAAATATCTCATACTCTTTAAGCCCTGCATTCATAAAAACAAGACCGCCTAAAGTTCCCGGGAGATGTGATAAAAACTCGAAATCTGCAATATTATTTTTTTTACAAAACGAAGCAATCTTTCCCGATGGTGTCGCAGCACCGATTTTTAGAGAGTTATTTTCTATTTTTATATAATCATATTTTTTAGAGAGTTTTAGAAGCGGTGGCGGCTGTGTGCCTATCAAGATATTATTACATGAGCCTATGATATAGTGATTTTTATACTCTGCCGTGCAATCTTCAAGTATCGAAACATCCAACTCTTCTCCGATTTTAATTGAAGAGAATTTAGAGAAGTTGATATGCTGTTTTTTCATCACTCTACAAATGTTGGCATCATATTGAATATATTTGTTGAAAAATCTATCATGGTGTTTAACATCCATGGCATTGTCAAAATTACAACAATCACAATACCGACAATCTTAGGAATAAACGAGAGTGTCATCTCATTAATCTGTGTCGTTGCTTGAAATATACTTACTGCCAAACCTATAAACATACCGGTTAAGAGTCCCGGAAGTGATAGTAGCAGAGCTACTTTAAATGTTTCAATTCCTAACGTTATGAGTTTTGCTTCCATTATGAGTTTCTCAATTCTTTATACTCGGTCGGTATTATAAAATCCTGAACTTTTACAAGAGAGTCGTAAAAACCGTGTTTATAGCCAATCTCGAATAGTTTATTTATCGCTCTGTACTGAATCTCGCTTAGTGTTATAGAGTCATCATTTGCATAAAGCTCAAGATATTTATCAAGTGTCGGAGCATCAATGCGAACCAAATCTCTCTCTAAAAGCATCTGAGACAACTTCTGCTTATGCTCTCTTGCGACATGCACGGCTTTTGTTAAAGTAGCTTCATATTCTATGGCTTTATTGAGAGGAATTGAGCGGCTAATCGCCATTCCTCCAAGAGGAAGAGGAAGATCTCCTCCTGAGAGTTCTTGCCAAATATCCCACATCTCACGCTCCACCTCAAGCTCGCTGTCGTAGGTTAAAATACTCTCATGTATTAAAACGCCTGCATCCACCTTGCCCTCAAGAACAGCCTGTTCAATCTCTAAAAAGTTCATATAAGTAACTCTGGCATCAGGATAAGCAATACGAAAAAGCATCGCATTTGTCGTATGTTCTCCGCTTAGGGCAACTTTAAAATTGCGTTTGAGCTTAACATCTTTTTTTCTGATGATTTTAGGACCATAACCGTCACCGAAACTTACAGCAGTGCGAAGCAGAGCATAATCTTCTCTAATATGAGGGTAAAGTGCAAAACTTATAGCCACTATTTCATAAACGCCACTCAGTGCCTTTTCGTTAAGAGTTTGAATATCTTCTGCAATATTCTCAAACTTGACACCCTCCATATCTATCCAGCCAAATTTTATGGCATAGTACATAAATACGTCATCAGCATCTGGTGAGTGAGCAATAAGTGTTTTTTTCAAATTCATTACCTATACAAATAGAGATTCAAATATAAACTAAATTTTAACCAAATAAGGATAAAATCACACCAATTTATATGGAATTTCTATATAAAAAATATGTCAATTTGCAATATTTTTAAATGAAACTATAAAATTAACATATAATAAGTCTAAATTTAATAAAAGAGAGCCGAAAATGGACGCAAATAAACAAAAATCATTAGACTTAGCTATGAAACAGATTGATAAGGCATTTGGCAAAGGTGCTTTGATGCGACTTGGAGATAAGGAAATCGTTCCAATAGCATCAATTAGCACAGGCTCTCTCGGTCTTGATTTAGCACTCGGTATCGGCGGAGTACCGCAAGGCAGAGTTGTTGAAATATATGGACCTGAAAGCTCCGGAAAAACGACTTTAGCACTTCAAATAACGGCAGAGTGCCAAAAAGCAGGCGGTGTTTGTGCATTTATAGATGCAGAACATGCGCTTGATGTCGGATATGCAAAAAACCTTGGAGTAGATGTTAATAATCTGCTCGTATCTCAGCCTGATTACGGTGAACAGGCACTTGACATCGTTGAAACGATTGCCCGCAGCGGCGCTATTGATCTGATAGTTATCGACTCAGTTGCGGCACTTACCCCAAAATCTGAGATCGAAGGTGAAATGTCGGATCAAAACGTGGGCGTACAAGCACGCCTCATGTCAAAAGCACTTCGTAAATTGACAGGTATTTTACATAAGATGAACTGTACGGTTATATTTATAAATCAGATTCGTATGAAAATCGGTATGATGGGTTATGGTTCTCCGGAGACAACGACAGGCGGAAATGCACTTAAGTTTTACGCTTCAGTTCGCATTGATGTTAGACGTATTGCTTCTCTTAAACAGGGAGAGAGTCAAATAGGAAATCGTGTTAAAGCAAAAGTTATAAAAAATAAAGTTGCACCCCCATTT
>CAIUZU010000165.1 GCA_903903705.1 uncultured Helicobacteraceae bacterium | reverse complement strand
CCTCTTGTTATAGGTATCGTTATAGGTATTTTTTATGCAAATACGCTTCATAACAATACTCCAAAAGAGTGGAGCGGCGGAATAACTTTTTCTGCCAAAAAGATTTTGCGTTTTGCCATAGTTTTTTACGGTTTTCGCATCACTTTTCAGCAAATTGCAGAGGTCGGGGTTGAGGGCTTTATGGTCTCACTTATCATGCTCTCCACTACATTCGTGCTTGGAACTTGGGCAGGTCAAAAGCTATTTAAGATGGATAGAGACACTTCAATGCTAAGTGCTGCCGGAGCTTCCGTTTGCGGAGCAGCAGCCGTTTTAGCAACAGAACCTGTTTTAAAAGCAGAGGAGCATAAAGCGGCAATCGCCGTCTCGATGGTTGTTCTATTTGGAACGATAGCAATGTTTTTATATCCGGCACTCTACAATATGGGTGTTTTTGACATGAGCGCAAAAGAGTTCGGTATCTATGTCGGCGGAACAATCCATGAAGTTGCTCAAGTAGTCGCGGTTCCGGCATCGGTGCCGGGAGCAAGCGAAGAGATGGCAAACTCGGCGGTAATAGTTAAGATGACAAGAGTTATTATGATTGCGCCGATGCTTATCATCTTGGGAATCTACCTCTCATACAGTGCAAAGGGAAGCGGAGCAGAAGCAGGCGGAGTAAAACTTGTTATCCCTTGGTTTGCGGTCTATTTTATCGGCATGGCAGGATTTAACTCACTTGGGCTTTTACCTCAAAATATAGTAGCTCTTATAAATGAAATAGATACTTTTTTACTTACAATGGCTATGACAGCACTTGGAATGGGTACGATATTTTCAAAATTCAAAGGTTTGGGGCTAGCTCCTATCTACACTGCCGGCGTTATGTTTGCTTGGCTTATGGTAGGCGGATACTTTATTACAAAATGGATTGTGGCGGTATTTTAACCGCTTGTAACTTTTAACCAAAAACTATATAATAGATTTTTAAAATCAAGGAGTCAGTGAGATGTCATATTTGCCAAATACACTTAACTCCTATTGGCTTTGGCGAGAGGTTTCATCAAAGTTGGGCGTATCGAATCCTGCATATAAATATTGGAAAAGCACCCCTAGTTTAAAACTAAACAATAAATATCTTTTTATTCAAAAAAACACTCTGCCGCAAAAACATCAACATGTAGAGAAGATATTAACAGACCTATCAGGACATTTGCCTATAAAATACGCCTCTGACAGACTGCATGTAAGTGAACATATATTCTCATTCGACAGGATGAAGCTTTACAAAGAGTTTGAGTACAAATTTGTTGAAGATGTAAAGTTTGTA
This sequence comes from uncultured Helicobacteraceae bacterium, assembly GCA_903903705.1. Lineage (GTDB taxonomy): Bacteria > Campylobacterota > Campylobacteria > Campylobacterales > Sulfurimonadaceae > Sulfurimonas. Next base: position 6,818 of record CAIUZU010000165.1, on the reverse strand, counting down.
AATATAAAGAAATTTTTTTTAGAATTCGGCATAAAAGTAGATAAAAATTCTATTATACAGCTTGGAAAAATTAAAGACCTCGATATTACCTCAAACTCCACATTTTACAATCTAAAAAATGATTACGGCTTGGTAGTATACGAATCATGAACACATTTTTTTTAGAGTTTCGCGACCCGCTTTTTGGAATAATAATCTTCTTTGTTCTTATTTTTGTCATAACGGCTTTTTCATACTGGTTTTCAAGATATAAGAAAAAAGAAGATTATAAACATCTCGATAAATTTTTAAAACAGTTTCACTCAGCCCCTTCTCAAAATGAGCTTAAAGTCCTTATTGCAAAGGGTGACCTTTCTGAAAAATCTTGGCTTTTACTGGCGAATTCATATGCAAAAAACGGCAATTACGAAAAGAGTATTGAGATATACCGCGAACTTTTAAAAGTCGGAGATAAAGCAAACTACAGAGACACTATGTATTTGTTAGGCAAAGCTTATTTTAAAGCCGGTTTTTTAGAGCGTTCAAGACAGATTTTTTTAGAGATACTTAAAAACAATCCGCGAACGCCTCAAGCGCTTAGCTATCTGCTTTTGATCTATGAACAGATGAAAAACTATAATCTTGCTCTTGAAGTTTTAGAACCTCTTAGCGAGTTAAAAAAAGATATTACACTTGAGAGTGCTTATTTGAATGCTCTGATTATTTTAAACTCTGCAGACCTCTCTATAGAAGAGAAAATCTATAAATTATTAGATATCCATAAGAGCAGTGCCCAACTTACTTATCTTATTTTTGAATATATATTTAGGGTAAATCCAAAAGTTGCATGGGAAAACCTAGACACCTCTAAAGTGGAGCTGCTAGTTGATGTGTTGTGGAGTGTAAATAAAAGAGATTTGAATTTCGATACAATAACGCAAAACAGCTATTTGAGGGAACTTTATAGTGCAAAAGGGTATATAAAAGAGGCTACAAAAAGCTCTATTTTTGAACTCGATGTTCTAATAAATCTTGACTCAAGAGCAAATGCCACACTTGGATTTGAGTACATTTGCAATAGTTGTAAAGTTGTTTATCCTTTCGCATTTAACCGCTGCAGCAGCTGTCATGCGATAGACACGTCCAGAGTTGAACTCTCTCTTGTAAAAGATTATCATAAGGATTTTAGTGAAGAAAATAACTCTTTTCAGTGACGGCAGTGCCTTGGGAAACCCAGGTCCAGGAGGATATGCGGCAATACTGAGATTTGGAGACAAGGAGAGAGAGGTTTGCGGCGGCGAGATCCATACTACAAACAACAGAATGGAGCTTTTTGGAGTTATTGAAGGTTTAAGAGCGTTAAGGGAACCGTGTGAGGTTGAAGTAATATCAGACTCATCCTATGTCGTAAAAGGGATAAACGAGTGGCTTGAGGGCTGGATAAAAAGAGATTTTAAGAAAGTGAAAAATCCGGATCTGTGGATAGAGTATATTGAAGTTTCAAAAGTCCATAAAATCAATGCGATTTGGGTACGAGGGCATGATGGACATATTGAAAATGAGAGATGCGATATTTTGGCAAAAGGAGAGGCACAAAAAATGAAAGAGAGTATAAAATGATCAGAAAGATAGAAAATCTAGAAGAGATTTTAGGGTATAAATTCAAAAATCAAAAGCTCATTATCGAAGCGCTGACACACAAAAGCTACAAACAGCCCTACGATAATGAGCGACTTGAGTTTTTAGGCGATGCAGTTTTGGACTTGATTGTAGGGGAGTATCTCTTTTTTAAGTTTCCAAATGCTGACGAGGGAAATCTCTCAAAAATCAGAGCGGCACTTGTGAATGAAAACGGATTTGACAAGTTGGCTAGGTCTATAAATCTAGGCGAATATATCTACCTCTCAAATGCGGAGGAGAACAACGGCGGAAGAGAAAAAGCATCGCTTCTCTCAAACGCTTTTGAGGCGATAATCGGTACAATTTATCTTGAATCAGGGCTCAATGTTGCAAAAGAGATAGCCATTGCTTTAATAGAGAAAAATCATAAAGAGATCTCGTTAGATTCACTCTTTAGAGATTTTAAAACCTCTCTTCAAGAGCTGACGCAAGCTAGATTTGGAGAAACGCCTGAGTATGTAGTAGTCGCCAGCCGCGGACCAGATCATCTAAAAGAGTTTGAAGTTGCAGTTATCATCGAGGGTAAAGAGTACGCCAGAGCTGCCGGAAAAAGTAAAAAAATTGCCCAGCAAGAAGCGGCAGAGATTGCTCTAAAACTTTTAAATAAGGAAATAAAGTGAATAGTTTTGGTCAAAAATTAAGATTTAGCACTTTTGGCGAATCACATGGAAGAGCTATAGGATGTATATTAGACGGAGTTCCTGCAGGTTTAAATATAGATGAAGAGTTTATTCAGAGTGAGCTTGATAGAAGAAAACCCGGTAAAACAGAGTTTGAAACAGCACGAAAAGAGGATGACACGGTTGAGATACTAAGCGGTATTTTTGAGGGAAAAAGCACTGGAACACCAATCGCCATGGTTATTTACAATACTGATCAAAAGTCAAAAGACTACTCAAACATAAAAGATATATTTCGTCCCGGTCATGCAGATTTTACCTATTTTCACAAATACGGAATCAGAGATTATCGAGGCGGAGGAAGAAGTTCTGCAAGAGAAACTGCGGCAAGAGTGGCGGCAGGCGCTGTTGCAAAACTGATGCTAAAGGAACTTAATATCGAGGTTTTAAGCGGTATTTGCGAAGTAGACGGAATAAAATCAGAAATTTTTGATTATGAAGCTGCAAAAAATAGCCTTATTTACGCACTAGATCCAAACAAGGAACAAGCACAAAAAGATGCCATATTAAGAGCTAAAAATGATCATGATTCAGTCGGCGGCATCTCAAGAGTAGTTGTAAAAGGTGCACCGACAGGGTTAGGACAGCCACTTTACTATAAACTTGATGCGATACTGGCAGATGCGATGATGGGCATAAATGCCGTTAAAGCCGTTGAGATAGGCGACGGAGTGCTTAGTGCCTCTACAAAAGGTTCTCAAAACAATGACGAAATAAGAGCAAACGGTTTTTTAAGTAACCACTCTGGCGGGATTTTAGGCGGAATCAGTAACGCAGACGAGATAGTTATTAATGTCTATTTTAAGCCTACTCCATCTATTTTTAAAGAACAAAAAACAGTAAATATATATAATGAAGAGGTTGATTTTTCACTTAAAGGACGACATGACCCATGTGTCGCAATCCGAGGAACTGTAGTTTGTGAAGCTATGGCGGCACTGGTTATAGCCGATATGTTGCTTCTGAATATGGGATCAAAAATGGATAGGGTAGTTAACTACTACAGATAATTTTTTCGTTCTAAAGAGTAAAACTACTCTTTAGAATCAATTTTGTTTTTCGCTGATTTAATAGCATTATTAAGTGCTGTTTTAGCAACACCCCAAGCTTGGATGCCCATTCTTTTTGCCTCTTTTGCACTCTGGGAATGCAGTGCGGTATCGGCTTTTTTCACCGCTGTCTTTGCAAATGCAGAGAATTTTTCTCTCATGACAAGTGCCGTCTCTTTTGACATATGCACCAACTCTTCAAGATCATAGTGCATTCTTTGGCTAATCTCTAAAAGAGTTTTTTTTGTGCCATTCGTGCTCTCATTTGCTATATTTTGCACAACCTGCGAGAAGAGCACATCTGTATGATTTAAATCCTGCATTATCGTATCATAATCTTCGATAAGAATATGTTTTGCCTCAAGCGGCATATATGCCAATCTTTTTTTAAATCTATCAATAGCCTGCATAAGACCGCCTCTCATGCCTTTTAGAGTTGCTTCTAAAATCTCTTCCGAAAAATTTGATGACGCTTCGGCTATATCTATGCTTGAGTGTAAAATAGTAGAGAGAATTTTTCTCACTCTTATCGTGTTAAGCGTTCCCTCTTTGATGGTTTCAAAAGTAAGCTCTTTAATAATTTCTTCAATCGTGTTCTTAGCTTCGCTGTCTTTTGATTTTTCAAGTGCGGTAATAATAGCACTCTCAACCGTTTCTCCCAGTAGATCAAAAAGATCTATTGACTGAAGTTTCGCTTGATGAAGTTTTGAAAGTGTTAGAGCATCATTTTTATCTATAATGGACTCAATTTCATTAAAAATAGTATATTTTGCCTCTTGAAGCTCACTTGATTTTTTCTCTATATTTTTCTCAAACAACTCTTTTTGTAACAAAAGATCTTCTAGCTCATCACGCAAGTTTTTTGTTCTCTTGCCGATAACTTCCGACGTTATATCCTTAATCTCATGAAGGGTTAAATTCCCAAAATCAATCTTTTGCAGCTCTTGTAGTTCCATAGTAAACTCCTTTTTTAAAGTACCATTTTTATATGTTGATGCGCCTTTAAGGCTTGATAAATAAAATTTCTATCATCTTCATTGTGTACAAGCATATCCAAATTCATGCTTATATACTTGCCGCCCTTGGAGTTTTTTGAATGAGTCAGCTTATGTTCCCTCTCATTTATAACGTCTCGAATCGCCTGCTGAAGCGCCTCTACCTCAGAGGATATTAGCTTGTAAGACCAAGAGCATGGATAGGTAAGTTCTAGTTTCTCATCTCTATCGCTCAAAATCTCCACTTTTGCCTCCTGATTTTTTCTCTAACTGCACATTTCGTATAATCATACCTTTATCTATTGCTTTTACCATATCATAAATAGTTAAAAGCCCGATACTTGTGCCAGTCAATGCTTCCATCTCAACGCCTGTTTGACCTGTCAGTTTTGCCGTAACAGTGAGTTTAAACCCGGGAAGTTCCGCCAACTCTTCAACATCGCAGTTAATTCCGCTTAGGTTGAGCGGATGGCACATCGGAATAAGCTCACTTGTCTTTTTTGTTCCCATAATAGCTGCTATAACGGCAGTTTGAAGTACTGGACCTTTTTTTGTTTTTTGTGTAACTATGGCATCGTAAGCATCTTGACTCATCTCTATAATACCGCTGGCAACAGCAACTCTAGTCGTGGAGTTTTTCTCGCTGACATCTACCATTTTTGGTCTGTCTTTTTCGTCTAAATGTGTTAAATTCATATTTTTTCCTAAAAAACTTGCTTGTAAAGTTTTATATTATATCAAAAGTAAAATAATTTTAAAGGAGAGTTAATGCTTCTTTATATTCATGAGGGTGATTGAGGTTTAGAAACGGTTTTTCATCTTCAAACTCTACATAAAGCGTGTTTGAGGATTTAAGCAAACGCCCAAGTTTGTGGTTATCTTCTTTTAACATGTAAGAAAAAATTTCGTTGGTGGAGCGGTGGTAGATTCCGCACATCGGCTGTATGCCGCTTGCAGTTTTGGCTATTGTCGCATCTGCATGTTGAGTGTCTGCGTGGATTATTTTTTCTATCTCATTTTCACAGATAAATGGCGAATCAACGCTGATTGCAAAAAAACTATCGCATGTTAAATGTTCAAAAATAGCTACAAATCCGGCAGTCGGCGCATAAGTAGAAGAGTTTTTTATATCTTCTATAAAGTAGGCTTGAAAGTTGAATTTTGATTTGTCTTTGCAGGAAATATATACATTTTTGAAAATTTTATGAAGACGGAAGAGTTGAAACTCTGTTAACGTATTAAAACCGCCAAAAGGAAGAAGAGATTTATCTTCTCCCATTCGGCTTGATTTGCCACCCGCAAAGATGACACAGGGTATATCAAACATCTATTTTTTGATTAACTCTGCTTCGATTCTTCTGTTTTCTGTTTTACCTTCTGCAGTATCATTTGTAGCGATTGGAGCTTTCTCGCCCATACCTTTAGAAGAGATTCTCTTTGCTTCAACACCCTCTTTGATGATTAGGTTTTTAACTGCATTCGCTCTGTTTTCAGATAGAGTTTGGTTGCTCTTGTCACTTCCTACGCTATCAGTATGTCCTACTATCTTAGCATCATAGTTTGGCATAGTTTTCATGAAGTCTGCAAACTCTTTAACTTTTGACTGGTAAGCATCTTTTACTTTATAAGACGCCGTATCAAAATTTATATGTAAGTTTACCAATTTTGAACAACCATCTTTGTCCACTTTATGCCCTGCAGGAGTTGTAGGACACTTATCAACAGAATTTAAAACTCCGTCTTTATCGTTATCACCGTCAACCGATTTTGGTGCTGGAGCCGGTGTTGGAGCAGGTGCAACTACAGGAGCTGGTACTGGAGTTGGTGCGGCAACAGGTGCAGCCACAGGTTGTGCTTTTGGTCCAAATGCAAAGTTAATACCTGCTAAGAGAGCAAGGTTACTATCCAATCTGCCGTTATTGTTTTTTAACATATAAACAGACTCTAATTTTAGAGCAATTGCATCAGTAAAAGGAACTTTAGCTCCAATACCAGCATTAAAGAAAGCACTGTCTTTATTTTCTGCTAAGTGCTTATCCATTGTTTCATAACCGAAACCGATTTTAGCAAGAGGCTTAATCATACCTAAAGATTTATATTCATAAACGCCGTTTAGAGCGATACGATATATATCAGTTGTTACCGTAGAATTCTCATAGTCTGCATCTGTATAAAGAACGCTTAACTCAGGTTTAATTAGTGAGTTAAAACCGTTATACTGCATTTCAGCACCATATAGAACCTGATTATCCAAATTAAGGTTTCCCTCAGCAATGTTATAACCTACAACAGGCGTAATCTCGTAGTTGTAATCCTGTGCAAATGCAAGAGTTCCTAGCAAAAGTGCTGGAATTAGTAATATTTTTTTCATTGTTTTCCTCCGTATTTTTTGGCATTTTATCATCTAGCGACTTAAAATATTTAAATATTTAAAT
>CAIUZU010000164.1 GCA_903903705.1 uncultured Helicobacteraceae bacterium | reverse complement strand
GCTTTTAAGTTTGCCAAAATAGCTTCGCAAGCCTTGTCCATTCCTCTTTTTACTTCGATAGGATTTGCACCTGCCGTAATATTTCTAAGTCCCTCAGAGAAAATTGCATTTGCCAAAACAGTAGCCGTTGTTGTTCCGTCACCAGCTTCATCTGCAGTCTTTGAAGCTACATCTTTAACAAGAGTTGCTCCCATATTTTCTAATTTGTCTTTAAGTTCAATCTCTCTAGCAACTGATACACCGTCTTTTGTGATTACAGGATTACCGTAGCTTTTTTGGATCAAAACATTGCGACCACGTGGTCCCATTGTTACCTTAACCGCATCTGTAAGTTTTGCAACACCACGAGCCAACGCATTTCTTGCGTTATCTGAAAAAATTATCTCTTTTGCCATCTTTATTTCCTTGATTTTTAGTTTAGTTTATAAATTGCAATGAAGGTAATCCCTCATTATTTGTTTATAAAAGGAGTTTTTCCTTTTATTTTGCTCTACACCGCTAAATTGGTTAAAGCACTACACACTTTTGTATCAAAATTTTATAATTCCAAAAATATCATCAGTTTCTAAAACTAGAAACTTCTCACCCTCAAGTGAAATTTCATTGCCTGAGAATTTTCCAAAAACTACAACTTCACCGCAAGCCAACTCACTAACCTCTGCGCTTACTGCTACAACCTTCCCTTTTGAAGGTTTTTCTTGTGCATTATCAGGAATAATAATACCACTGCTTGTAGTATTTGCCTCTTCTTCTCTTTGTACTAGAACTCTTTTACCTAATGGTTGAAAATTCATATAAAACTCCTTAAATAATATTGTTTACGTGCGCAATTTTACATAAATAAGGTAACAAAGTCAATATGTTTAGTCCTCAAGACTAAGGTTTGTTTACAGAAAATACTCAACAATATTGATAGCAATATCTGCTTTCATGTAGGTAATTTTCTTTTTACTGACTTGTTTCGTTTCTTAGGTTATTTAAAGTTTTAAATATGTATAATTCTGCCTCTTAAAGATGTCAGGGTAGCTCAGCTGGTTAGAGCACTGGTCTCATAAGCCGGGGGTCGGGGGTTCGAGTCCCCCCTCTGACACCATTTTTAAGATTCCGAATTAGCTCAGCGGTAGAGTAGGTGACTGTTAATCACTTGGTCGCTGGTTCGAATCCAGCATTCGGAGCCACATTAAAATCCCTGTAATAGGGACTTTATATCACTTTTTATAATCACTTTAAGCTTTCTCAAAAATCATTTTAGTAACCCATTAGTAACCATAAAATAAACAAATATTTAGATATTCTAAGTTTAAAATATAAAACCTTCGCCAATTTCGATAGTAAAACACTTGTGTTAGCTACAGAATAATAATTTATGCTCTATGATATTGATAGCACTTGTTTTATAATCGCATAAGTTATCTAAATCATTAAAATTAAGAAAAAAAGGAGAGGCTTAAAACCTCTCAAATTCACTTTGTACTTTTTCAGATGTAAACCAAATGTGACTGTCTATATAATTTGTATAAATTTCAAATTCATCACTTTCGTATTCAAATAGCTCTTTATTAGAATCAATAAACTTGTAAGCTATTTGAGATAAAGTTTCATAGATGAAATAGTTGATATTACGGTCAAACTCTTTTCAAAAGTTCATCTCTACATTTTCATAAATTTCATCAAAATCTAGTTTATGTTCTTCAATAAGATT
>CAIUZU010000163.1 GCA_903903705.1 uncultured Helicobacteraceae bacterium | reverse complement strand
CACGCAAGATAATTTCCATACTGGCTGGCGAATATCTCCATAAGCATTAGTGCTTGATTCGTTATGGTATTGGTCGCCTAAGCAATTTGTGTCTATATCAAATGTTACTGCATACATATTTTTTCCTTTGTGAAAGTATAACACTTTTATGTTAGCTTTTTAGTCAAATAGTTTCTTTAGTTATGCATAATTAAGATACTATGTTTCAACTAGTTCAGATAAAACACTTTCTTTGCCTTGCTTGTCCAAAATATGTACAGTAATTGTGAATTTAACTAAAATATCTTAAAATACAAGGCAAAAAATGGCACGCTTACTACTCAATTCTAAAAAACATAAAGATTACATATTTGAAGGATGCAGTACATGTGATGCAAAATGTTGTTCAAGCAACATTATTTATTCAACGATTTATGATTTAAAAGAAGCTTCGGCACTTTTCCCTATACTGTTTTATGTAGCTGATGGAAAAATATCTCCTGTTTACTTCTTCTATTACGGTGAAACGGTAGGAGAAAAATGTCCTCATTTAAACGGAACTATGTGTTCCGTTTATGAAAATAGACCTTATGCATGTCGCTCATATCCTTTTAGTTTTGAGCAAGGCAACCCTTGTTTTGATGACGGATGCCCAAAAATAAGTATCTCAAAAAATAGTGGAGTCTCTTTGTTAGATGCAAAGAAAAAATTAAATCCGTACTTCATTTCAAATTTTGTCGGCAAAGAATTCACAGAGCAAAAAGAAGAAATATTTACTTCTACAGGCAAATTTGTAGATTTTTGTGTTAAAAATAACTTTTTAGTTCCATATGTAAATTATTATGCCAACAATGCTCTATATTTAAATTTTAAGCCTAGCTTATCTGAACAGTTATATATTATTCATCCTCAGCGAATTGCTGTTATGAGAATGCAAAATAAAGAACTTTTTTTAGGACATGATGATTTTCGTCAGTATATAATGATGATTAGTGCGTCACATAAAAATATTGAAACGCTTTTTGCTTTAAAAGAAGCAAAAATATGAGAAATCTCTCATCGGTTCCACGCTCTATTTCAGATGAAATAGTTCAATTCTGCGGCAATATAAATCCATTGTCTAAACCGATATATGTTGATTCTCTTCCTTTAGACGGCAACAGTGTCGGAAACTGCTTCAATAATGTAGAAGATACGCTAAATAGCAGTGAATCTTCAATTTTGGGATGGATAATTTGGCAGACTTCATCGTATCTTCTTCAAGCTGAATTTCATAATGTAATAAAATCCGGCAGTGGTAAGTTGATATGTGTAACTCCGTATTCAAAATCATACGATAAGATTTTGTTCTTGGAAGATTCTGCTATGAAATATGAAAATAAAAGAGTTCCCACGATATATAAAGCAATGGACGATTCCACTGAAACGGCAACATTTATTCATGCTCTTGAAGCTCTTAGTGAAGTAGAAGTTTATATGTCAGACGCTTTAGTTATCGAGCATCTAAGCGATCCTGAAAATATTGTAAAACGCAACGCATTACAGGGAACAATGAGAGATATAGAAAACGCAATCGGAGCATTTGAAGCCATGGTTTTAAAAGATACTGATAGAAACAGCAAGTGCATTTGCGGAAGCGGTAAAAAATTTAAAAAGTGTTGCGGTGCAAATTAAGATTATAGAAAATTGGCTATAATTTCAAAAAAATATTGGACAAAAGCAGTGAATCTTAAAAACAAAATTTTTATGGCGGCAGCGTCAATTTTTATACTCTTCATATCCTTAAGCGCAAAAGAGCCGACTCAAAAGCCAACCGTTGCAGCTAGCACATTCTCTTTATATGATATATCAAAGCGTATCGCAGGCGAGAGTGCAGAAGTTTTTATGATTCTTCCTTTTGGGGTAGATGCGCATAGCTATGAATTGACTCCAAAAGAGATGATAAAGATAAATAAAAGTGCATTGGTTTTATATAACGGAGCAGGGCTTGAGCCGTGGATTAAAGGCTTTAGTTTTAAAAATAGAGCCGTAGACATGAGTAAACATGTAGAGCTGAGAGAGCTTGAATCAGACCATGAACACAACCATAAAAATGCCCATAATTCTCATCATAACATAGATCCGCATTATTGGCAAGATCCGCTAAATATGATAAAAGCTGCAGAGCATATTGCTAAAGAGCTTGCTGAGCTTTTTCCTCAAAACAGAGATTTATATATGAAAAACAGAGAGAGTTATATAGATATGTTAAAAAAACTTGATAGTGATTATAAAAAAAGCCTCTCTTCATGTAAGCTAGATACGATTATCGTAAATCATGACGCTTTTTCATATCTTGCTCACAGATACGGTTTTCATGTTGAAGCTCTCAGCGGTTTGTCTCCGGAAGCTGAACCGAGTGCAAAAAATATGATGAAAATCATAGAGCATGTAAAAGAGCATAAAGTCGGTACTCTCTTCTTTGAGAGTTTTGCAAGCGATAGAGCTATAAAAAGCATAGCAAAAGAGGCAAAAGTAAAAGTAGATATGCTTCAGCCTTTAGGTAATATCACGGCAGATGAAGCAAAAGCAAATCTAAGTTATGAAGATATTATGAGAAAAAATCTACAAAAGATATCTCAGGCACTTGAGTGTAAATGAAATTTAATCTTCCGATATTTGATATTAAAAACTTAAGCTTTATTGTTAAAGGTCAAAGAATTTTATCAAACATCTCTTTGGAGATTTTCCGATCGGAGTACATTGCCATCATAGGTCCAAACGGTGGCGGTAAAACAACACTTGTTCGCATGTTGTTGGGACTTGAAAAGCCTACAAGCGGTGAGATAAAAATCTATGGGAAAAAACTCAGTGATTTTAAAGAGTGGCATAAAATCGGTTATGTTCCCCAGCGTGCTTCACATGTAGACAGCTCTTTTCCGGCTACGGTTTTAGATATCGTAAAAATGGGCAGAACATCGCAGGGTGGAATTTTTAGCTCTTTTAATGAAACGGATAAAAAGCTTGTTTATGATGCGATGGCAAAGATGGATATTT
>CAIUZU010000162.1 GCA_903903705.1 uncultured Helicobacteraceae bacterium | reverse complement strand
CCGATTATAAGAACATTTTTTTTCATTCCTGATTCAATAAACGCTTTTGCGATAGATAGAACATATACAAAACCGGTACAAGCTGCAGAAATATCAAATGCAGTAACATTTCCAAGACCTAATTTTGTAGATATTATTGTTGCCGTAGATGGCATACAAAAGTAATCAGGTGAAATCGTAGCACATACGACCATATCAATTTCACTTTTATCAATACCGCTTCTCTCTATTGCTTTTTGAGCAGCTTTTGCACCCATATCACTTGTAAACTCGTCATCTGCTGCAATACGACGCTCTTTTATACCTGTTCTTTTTGTTATCCACTCATCCGAAGTATCAACCATTTGAGACAATTCACTATTTGAGAGTATTTTACTAGGAGTATAAGCTCCTATAGAACGAAAAGCAGCATATGCCATTATTTTTCCTTGTTTTTTAACGCTTCAAGTCTTTCGATAATATGTTCATTAACACCTGTATCAACATAATTTATTGCTTGGAAAATTGCATTTTTTATTGCTTTAGGATTACTTTTACCATGGCTTACAATCACACAACCCTCTATACCAATAAGAGGTGCTCCACCTATCTCTGCATAATCCATCTGTTTTTTAAGCAAAACAAACACTTTTCTCATCAAAAGTGCACCGGTAATTGCTACTGGAGATTTTCTAATATAATCTTTTATTAAACCGCTTATCGTTGAAGCTACGCCCTCGGATGCTTTTAAAACCAGATTTCCTACAAAACCGTCACAAACTATAACATCGCAGCTTGCATTGAAAATATCACTACCTTCAACATTTCCTTTGAAGCCTTTATAACCTTCTAAGAGCTTGAATGCTACCTTTGTAACTTCATTACCTTTGCTTTTTTCTTCACCATTAGCTAAAAGCCCAATCGAAGGAACACTTATGCGAAACATATCTTCAGCGTAACATCCGCCCATTACAGCAAACTGTGCTAAATGTTCAGGCTTAGAATCAACATTTGCTCCAACATCCAAAACGACTGATTTACGAGCACTTTTTGTCGGCATTAACGCCACAAGAGCAGGTCTTAAAACACCTTTAAGACGCCCCAATCTAAGAGTAGCAAGAGTCATAGTTGCTCCACTGTGACCGGCAGAAACAACACCGTCAGCTTCACCATTTTTTACAAGTTCAATCGCCTTATAAATCGTACTCTCTTTTCTTTTTATTGCATCTGTTGCGGCATCATCCATGGATATGACATCATCAGCTTCAACTATAGAAATCTTATCTCTATAACGTTTTGGTAACAGAGGTAAAATTTCTGATTTTTTACCTACAAGGATAGGAATGAAATTTTTTTGTTTGAGAGCTTGAATACAACCTTCTACAATTGGCTTAGGACCGAAGTCCCCGCCCATTGCGTCAATAGCAATCTTTACCATTGACTATTTATACTCACCAGTCGTTGGGTTAATATGGTGTGGAAGTTTGTAAGTTCCATCTTTATCTTTAACCGGACGAGCTAAAGAGATTTTATAGTGAGTTCTTCTTTTCGCTGCGCGAGAATGAGAGACTCTTCGTTTTGGTACTGCCATAATATATTCCTTTCTTTTTTGTTTAAAAACGCAATATGAGTAATACCCAAAAGTAAGGGTACTAGAGCCCATCTTGCTACGCTGGCCACTTGGGCACTAAAGCTTGCCTCTTATGAGGCAGAAACTATCTTAAAAATGCCTCTTATTCAGAAACACTATTTTTCTTGACAATTTTCACAGATATTATAATCGCTTTTTATAAGTTCTATCTCTGAATTCATAATCTCTTCTAAATCTGCTACAGAATTCAATACTTCTACAACATCCAATAAAGAGTCTTCATCTTTTTCATAAATACCGTCTGAGATGAAAAATTCAATATCTTCATCAACATCAAGCTTAAACTCATCAGCGCAAATATCACAATCTGCATCAATTTTCCCACTTAACTTTGCTTTTAACAAAATTAATTTGCCGGAATCATACTGTAAATAACCTTTAAAAGTTATTTGATTTGATTTAATTTCAAAGTCTAAGGGCGTAGTATTCACTTTTCGCAATACTACTTTCATAAAGACAACCTCATTGGAGGAAGTTTTACTAATCTATTTTTCATTGTATTAAGAAATTTCTCTCTCTGAAAAGAAAAATGCAATTTCAACAGCTGCATTCTCAGCAGAATCACTTCCATGAACCGCATTTGCATCTATATTTTCAGCGAAATCTGCACGGATTGTTCCAGCTTCTGCCTCTTTAGGATTTGTTGCACCCATTAAGTTACGGTTTTTCATTACTGCGTTTTCACCTTCTAGTACTGAAACAACTACTGGACCGCTAATCATAAAATCAACTAAATCCCCGAAAAAAGATCTCTCTGAGTGTACTGCATAAAAAGCCTCTGCATCTGCGCGAGAAAGTTGAATTTTTCTTGTCGCTGCTATTTTAAGACCATTGCTCTCAAAACGATCTAAAATTTTACCGATAACACCTTTAGAAACGGCGTCTGGTTTTATTATTGATAGTGTGCGTTCCATCAAATCTCCTATGTAAGTATATAAAATTAAAATGGGATTGTATCCAAAAAGAGTCTGTTTTAAGTTGAAATGGGAAAATTTATTGTCTAGAAAGAAAAAGAAGTAACCACAAAGTATTTTACTCTTTGTGGTTTTGTAGAAAAGTTATGCAACTACGGCTTTGCCGATTCCGCGCATATCATCTGTAATATCATCGCGATGTGAAGGGCTATCACCTACAGCATCCCAAGTTATACATCCTTCGGTAGGACATGCAGTAGCACATGCCGGCTCATCATGATGACCCACACACTCTACACATTTGTTAGCGTATACATAGTAAGTCTCTTCACCCGTTGGATTATCATCCTCGTCTACAATTGCTTCTACCGGACACTCATCAATACAAGCGCCACAGTTAATACATGTATCACCAATAATTACTGCCATAAGAATTCTCCTAGTTATTAATTTCGAAGTAAGTTTAACCAAAGATTTTTAAACATAGCTAAAATGTCTTTGATAAAACTACAATAATATAAATGTGTTACTCTTTTTATGGAGCACATCCCAAAAGCAAGCGCTTTGATAATGATTACTATTAAATCTTCAGATACTTTTTAATATCCTCAACCCTGTCTCTTTTCTCCCATGTAAAATCTTCATCTTCTCTCCCAAAATGACCGTATGTTGCCGTTTTTCTATATATAGGACGAAGAAGATCTAAAGATTTTATAATACCTTTAGGAGAGAGATCAAAAAGTTCTCTTATGCACTCTTGTATTTTTTTCTCTTCTACTATGCCAGTATTGTGAGTATCTACCATAATGGAGACAGGCTGAGAGACACCTATTGCATAAGCAATTTGTATAGTTACCTTATCACATACGCCGGCTGCCACAAGATTTTTAGCCACATGTCTTGCCGCATAAGCAGCACTTCTATCCACTTTTGTCGGGTCTTTACCGCTAAATGCACCGCCGCCATGAGGACAACTTCCGCCATATGTATCAACAATAATTTTTCTGCCGGTTAAGCCTGCATCACCCTGAGGACCACCTATTACAAATTTTCCGGTTGGGTTTATATGAAAAATAGTACTCTCATCCATCATCTGTGCAGGGATAACATGTCTAATAACTTCTCTAATAATATCTTTATGAATCTTCTCTTGAGAAACATCAGGAGCGTGCTGCGACGAAACGACTACAGTATCTACATAAACAGGTTTATCTCCTACATATTTAATACTGATTTGCGCTTTTCCATCAGGACGAAGATACGGAAGAATTCCCTCTTTTCGAACCTCAGCGAGTCTTTGAGTTAAGCGGTGAGCCAAATATATAGGCAGCGGCATTAGCACATCCGTCTCACGACATGCATAGCCGAACATTAAGCCCTGATCTCCGGCTCCTATCTCGCCGTCTGCAAGGCTGACTCCTTGATTTATATCCGGTGATTGCTCCCCGACGGCATTTAAAACTGCTGCGGAACGGTAATCAAAACCGTAAGTTGCATCGGTATAGCCAATCTCTTGGACAACCTTGCGGACAATCTCTTGCATCGGTGCATATGTCGTAGTTTTGAGTTCGCCTGCTATTATACAAAATCCATTCGATACTAATGTTTCGCACGCAACATGTGCGAAAGTATCTCGTTCAATAATATAATCCAGAATCGCATCACTGATTTGATCTGCCATCTTATCAGGGTGCCCTTCTGTTACAGACTCTGAAGTAAAGATATACTCTTTTAGAGCTTTTGCTTCTTTTGTCATCGATTTTCCTTATTGAAGTACAGAGTCTAGCCCTGTAAATCAATGCTCATAAAACACCTCTGCAAATGAATACAACCAGCACACATACAGCGTGG
>CAIUZU010000161.1 GCA_903903705.1 uncultured Helicobacteraceae bacterium | reverse complement strand
CAGTATGCAGTGATGATGCTGCAACAAAAAATCCGTAAAGAGCCCGCTTCTCGCGCTCAAAAACCTAAAAGGTTGATGTAATGAGAGCCTATACTCCTAAAGATGACGTACAAAAAAAGTCGTATTACACGGATCGCTTTTGGGTAGCACCGCAAGTGGCAAAATTCGATGTCAGCCAAGATGCTGTTTTTACAGCGGATCTTGATGCGATTAAAGCAAAATTTGATGTTTTAGATGCTTATATCCAAGTGGGTCAAATGGTTGTTTTCATCAATCCAAAAGACAACTATAAAGTTTTAGAACTCCTTAGAGATGAGCTTGAGTATGTTCAGTTAAGTGAGATGAGTGCGATTGACTGGCTCTCTACTAGAGGCGGTTTTGAGGTTTTTTATCAAATGCTCAGCATGAGCAAACGCAAACGTGTACGTATAAAAATGTTTATCAATAAAGGCGAAGTCGTAAACTCTGTTGAGAAACTCTTCCGCTGTGCGGACTGGTCTGAGAGAGAGATGTTTGACATGTTCGGCATCGAAGCAAACGGACATCCGTTTATGAAGAGAATCCTTATGCCTTACGATTGGCAAGGACATCCACTTCTAAAAACTTATCCGCTTCAAGGCGATGAGTTTGCCGCATGGTATGAAGTCGATAAGATCTACGGCAAAGAGGCAAGAGATATAATCGGACCTGAACTCAGAGATACTGCAAAAGTTGACAGATACGACAGCGAGAGATTTGCCCGTCTTGGACATGAAGTGCCTAAGGGAACAACGATTACGGGTAACGAGCCTAAGGTAGTTCAAAGCTATCAAGAAGAGGGCGGTGTTTTCATGATTAAAAAATTCGATAAAAAAGATTCGGTCGTTATTGACGATCCTCAAAGATAGGTAGTAATATGCAAGTAAAAAATAGATTAAACCCGTTTTTTGAAAATATCACTTTTGATAGAGAAGATAATGAGATTATCCTAAACTTTGGTCCTCAACATCCATCGGCTCACGGACAACTTCGTTTGATGCTTCATCTTCAACAGGAGATGATTGTAAAAGCTCATCCAGATATCGGATACCTTCATCGTGGTATGGAGAAGATGGCTGAAAATATGATTTACAATGAGTTTATGCCGACGACTGACCGTATGGATTACATCGCATCATCTTCAAACAACTACGGTTTCGCTTTGGCTGTTGAGAAGTTAATAGGTCTTGAAGTGCCACGCCGTGCAAAAGTAATCCGCATGATGCTCTTAGAGATCAACCGTTTAATGAGCCACCTTTTCTGGTTGGCAACTACTGCGCTTGATATCGGTGCAATGACGGTTTTCCTTTTTGCATTCCGTGAGAGAGAATACTTGATGGACATTATTGAGGGTTATTGCGGAGCTAGACTTACGCATGCCGCTATTCGTATCGGAGGAGTTCCTTTAGATATTCAAGATAGTTTCATATCTCAACTAAGAACATTTTTAGACAAACTTCCTGCAAATATTAAAGATTATGAAGATCTTCTTGACACTAACCGTATCTGGTTGATGAGAATGGAAGAGGTCGGAACTATCTCAAAAGAGATGGCGCTTTCTTGGGGCTGCAGCGGAGTAATGCTTAGAGCATCTGGTGTTGCATGGGATATCCGTAAAGAAGAGCCGTACGAGCTTTATGATGAAGTAGAGTTTAGAGTTCCTTACTCTGACAAGGGTGATAACTTTGCAAGATATAGAATGTACATGGAAGAGATGAGAGAGTCTGCAAAGATTCTTTACCAAACTATCGACATGTACGAGAAATGTGTAAAAGACGGACAAACTGAGCTTATGGCACATGCGCCGAAATATGTTTCAGCTCCAAAACTCGACATCATGACACAAAACTACTCTTTGATGCAGCACTTTGTTCTTGTAACACAAGGTATGAGACCACCTGTTGGAGAGGTTTATGTGGCAACTGAATCACCAAAAGGCGAGCTTGGTTTTTACATCAACTCTCAAGGCGGACCATACCCATACAGACTAAAACTTCGTGCGCCGTCATTCTGGCATACTGGAATCTTAACAGACCTTTTACCGGGACACTACATTCCCGATGTTGTTTCAATAATAGGTACAACAAATATCGTATTTGGAGAGGTAGACCGCTAATGAAAAGATATGATTTAAGACATTTAAAAGATGGTTTTGAACCTCGTATGAGAGAGATTTTAACATCTCACAAAGTTGGAGAAGTTGCAATCTTTTTATTTGAAATCGGTGATTTTACTCCGATTCAAAGATCTGCGGATTTGGTAAAAGAGTATAGATATGAGTTACTTAACTCTTTAAAGTTTAACGAAGTCGACTGGACTATCGTTACAAAAAAATAGGCAGGATTTAAACTTTGAGTAAAGTATATTTTTCTACTTGGAACGGTGAGTTTGTAAATAACATCAACACGCCGCAAGAGGAGTGGAAAGAGTCAGCTTATAACCTGCCGGCACAATATGACAGCCACCGTGCCTCAAAAGCCTTTATAGGTTGGGACGGTGTAGCACTTTTTGATAAAGATGTCGATGTAATCCGTCTGGCGATGGAATACGCCGCACAGTATCAAGAGTACTCTGAGGCATGCGGAAGATGCGCACCCGGACGATGGGGCGGCAGAATTCTGTATGATCAGTTGGATAAGATTGCTCGTGGTGAGGGAAGCATAGCTGATTTGGACCATTTAAGGGAGATTGGCAAAAGTATGCAAATCACTTCAAAATGTGAGATTGGAAAAACTGTTCCAAACCCTATTATTGATCTGATGACGCATTTTGAAGCTGAGTTTTTAGAGTGCATAGAAAAGCAAAAACCATCAAAGCACTACCATGAAGAGATAGGGTATATCGCAAAGATAACATCTCCATGTTCGGATGCTTGTCCTTCACATGTAGATATTCCGGGCTATATCGAGGGTGTAAGAGATCTTAGAATGGACGACTCTTTGATGGCGACTCGCCAAACAATGCCGCTTGCGCATGTTTGCGGTCGTGTTTGTCCTCATCCATGTGAAGAGGCTTGCAGAAGAACAAATCTTGATGAGCCGATTTCTATCATGTCGCTAAAGCGACTTGGCGCCGATTGGGAGACTGATCACGGATATGACTTTTTTCATCCGATGCAGAAGAAACCAAAGAGCGGCAAAAGAGTTGCAGTTATCGGCGGAGGTCCTGCAGGACTCACGACGGCTTACTATCTTGCAGCCGATGGCGTTGAAGTTGATGTTTATGAAGAGCTTCCTGTTTTAGGCGGAGAAGTTGCAGTAGGTGTTCCTGAGTACAGGATGCCGATAGGCAAATACAATAAAGATATCGAATGCGTTAGGGATATGGGTGTAAACTTTATAGTAAACAGCAAAATCAATGCAGACGATATGAGACGATTTGAGCAAGAGTATGATTCTGTTATGGTTGCAACCGGTACTAGAATCTCTAAAAAAGTTTACTGTAATAACGAAAGAGCAGAGATAAAAGGGTATTGGGGTGCGATAGATTTTCTTGATAAAGTAAATCTTTATGAGAAGTACGGCTATAAAATCTCAAAAGAAGATCAGGATGAAAATCTCCTAACTACGGATTTTGTTGATTTAACCGGAAAAACTCTTGTTTGTGTCGGCGGCGGATTTACATCTATGGATGTCGTGAGATGTGCCATCAGAGCAAATGCAAAAAAAGTTTATATGATTTACCGTAGAGATGAGAAAACCATCATAAAAAATACGACATACGAAGAGTATCATGAAGCAGTAGAAGAGGGAGTTGAGTTTCTTTTCCACTCTGCTGTTGCAGAGATGGTTGATGAAGAAAATATCTTAAAATCTCTTCTTATAGATAAATTTGAGTTAGTTCCGGATCCAAACGGCGGTCGTGCAGAGCTTGTTAAGGTTGAGGGCGCTTCTTATGTTATAGAGGCGGATTATCTTATCCCTGCTGTTTCTCAGTCAGCTGACCTTAAACTTTTACCTCCTGAGTGGGAGATTGAGTTGACTTCATGGGCGACTATCAAGACAAACGGCAAGGACTACATGACATCTCGCAAGGGTATTTTTGCTTCAGGAGATTGTGAATACGGTCCTATGACGATTGTAAATGCAGTTGGTCAGGCAAAACGCGCGGCTTCGGTTATGAGCAGATATCTTTTAAGCGGTGAAGTTACTCTAAGCGATGATGAGATTATGGAAGATCACCTTAGAAAACTCAAAGTTTATGATAAAAAAGAGAAGATTACGGGTTGGCTAAAAGGTGTTCCAAGAGAGCACTCGGAAGTCCTTGAAGTTGAAGATAGAAAATACAACAACAAAGAAGTGAACTTAGGCTTTACGCAAGAAGAGGCTATGAGTGAAGCAGAGAGATGTATGCGTTGTTACTATATAGCTATGGTACAGGCGTAGAGGATGGGAGATATGAATAAATTGATTAATTTTAAAATTGACGGTATCTCTGTAGAGGCTCAAAAGGGCGAGACTATTTTAAATGTGGCTCGCAAAAACGGCATCTATATCCCTACCATGTGCTACATCTCTAAAACTTCGCCGTGTGCATCATGCCGTATGTGTGTTGTCGAGGCTGAGGGAGTTGAGGGTTTTATTCTTAGCTGTAACACTCCTCCGACCGAGGGCGTCCAGATTACTACAAACACGGATGCATTGCAAAACGAGAGAACGAACATCATGAAGCTTTATGATGTAAATCATCCTTTGGAATGCGGTGTTTGTGATAAATCTGGCGAGTGTGATCTGCAAAATAAAACTTTAGAGTTTAATGTTGAGCGTCAAAATTTCTCTGCCCGTGATCAGCATCGTCCTCTGCAACATTGGGGACTTATAGATTATGAACCGTCGTTGTGCATTATGTGCGAAAAGTGCGTGCATGTATGTAATGAGGTTATCGGTGATGACGCAATCGAAGTAAAATTCGGCGGATACAGCTCAACTATTATCCCAAAAAACAGCGAAACTCTTGATTGTACATTCTGCGGCGAGTGTATTGCGGTTTGTCCTGTAGGGGCGCTGACAAGCAGCGGTTTTAAATACAGAGCAAATGCATGGGAGTTAGAGAGAGTTCCTTCAACATGTGTACACTGCTCGGCAGGCTGTCCTCTAGAGTATGAAACAAGACACGCTTCTTTAAACGGTGCTGATGAGATATTCAGAGTTAAAAACAATTTTGAGTTCACTTCACTCTGCGGTGCAGGTCGATTCGGTTTTGATTTTGACAACAAGGCACTTAAAAATGAGAACGCATTTAACAAAGCAATTGAAGCGTTAAAAAATGCAAAAGCTATAAGATTTTCGTCTATGATTACAAATGAAGAGGCGCATATCTTAGAGCTTCTAAAAAATAAGCTTGGCATAAAACTCTTTAACGAAGATGCAAGAGTCTATTCGGAGTTTATGAGATCATATAGCTCAATCAGCTCAAAACTTCACCATAGCGGCTCGCTTGATGCGATTAAGCAATCAGATGCGGCGATAGTTATAGGAAGCAGAATCGCAACCGATAACCCTGCCGTGAGATATGCTCTTACAACGGCTTCAAAACATAACGGCGCAAAAATACTCTATGCTCATCCTCTCGAGGATGTTTTAATGCAAAATGTCATAACTCAGATGATGAAGTACGAAGTGGGAACGGAAGAGGGCGTTATGGCACTTTTGGCTCATTCGATATTAAAAGATATTGATTTGGATGAGGATGAGAGAGCATTTTTCGATGAGTTAGATTTTGGTTATCTTTATGCCGAAACAAACATCGGCGAAGAAGAGTTCTCTCAAATGATAAAATCATTCTCAAGAGCGAAAAAACGTACCCTTATAATCGGTAATGACTTAATCGCACATGAACGCTCATGCAATATAGCAAAACTTGCGGCACTTATAGAGAAATACAGTGATTTCTCTCTAGTTATAGTTCCTAGAGACGTAAATACGCTTGGCGTATCGCTTATTAATTCGCTTGATATGGATGAAGAGATCTCCGGTGTTGTCGGTTATAACGCTAAAGGCGATTTTGTTATATCGTCGCTTGATGGTGCTGATTTGGCAGCTCCTGCACTTAACCAGCAAGAGGGAACTTTTGTAAATATCGACAACAGGGTATTGCCTACAAATGTGGCTCTTGCATTTGGGGGATATAACTTAAACGATATCGCAAATGCGCTTGGAATAACTAATAAAAATACTATTGACTATACGCAAGAGCTTAATAAAAATGCAGGATTTAAGCCGGTTGCTTTTGATAATTTAGAAAATTTCCTCTCACCTCTAGGCGAAGAGTGCCGAGGTTACATACTTGATGAAGTAATTTGCAGTGCTGAGGGTAAACTTGAAGAGCTTGATGATATGCCTGAGTTTAACGGCACGATTATCTACCACTGTGATCCGGTGCTTCAGTTTAACAACTATACTTACAAAACAACTCAACTGCCTAAAGAGAGGTTTTTAACGGGTTCTGCCCAATTTAGCGTAGCCGCTAAAATTTCTGATGGAGACATTGTTGAGATAAGTTACGCTGATACAAAAATCCAAAGAATCTTTAGAGTAGATAGTGAGCTTAAGGGGACTATAGCACTTAATCCTACTTTTGATATAAGCGTAGATGCAAGCAGATATAGATTTGAAAAATCCAAAATTAAAAGAGTAATACATGAATAAAATTACTATAAATATTGATGGAAAAGAGATACAGACGCAAGAGGGCGAGTATATACTCAATGCCGCTCGCGCAAATAATATCTTTATACCGGCAATTTGTTATTTAACGAGATGTAGCCCGACGCTTGCATGTCGTTTATGTCTTGTCGAGGCAGACGGCAAACAGGTTTATGCTTGTAATGCAAAATCAAAAGAGGGCATGAGCGTAGTAACGACAAGTGAAAATATCGCAAAAGAACGTCGTGCGATTATGGAAGTTTACGATGTAAACCATCCTCTTCAATGCGGTGTTTGTGACCAGTCAGGCGAGTGTGAACTGCAAAACTATACTTTGGAGATGGGAGTTGACGCTCAAAACTATGCTATCAAAGATGTAAACAGAAAAGATAAAGATTGGGGACACATCCACTACAATCCGGGTCTTTGTATTGTTTGCGAGAGATGTGTAACGACTTGTAAAGATATGATTGGCGACAATGCACTCAAAACTGTAGCACGTGGGGCAGATGCGATAGAGGCGGAATTTAAAGACACTATGCCAAAAGATGCTTATGCGATGTGGAATAAGCTCAATAAATCTCTTATAGGTTTAAGCAGCGGCGAAGAGATGCTTGATTGTACAAGTTGTGGCGAGTGTGCGGCAGTTTGTCCGGTAGGCGCGCTTGTCGATACTCACTTTATCTACAGCTCAAACGCATGGGAGCTTAAACAGATTCCTGCTACATGCGGACACTGTTCTGCAGGATGTCAAATCTCTTATGATGTAAAACATACAAGCATTGAGAACACGAACGAGAAGATCTACCGTGTTATGAATGAGTGGAATTATGTAGCTCTCTGCGGCGCTGGAAGATATGGATTTGACTATCAAAACGAAGTCAAATCAAAAGACGAAGCGGCATTTGCAAAAGCGATAGAAGCATTTAAAAAAGCTGATACTATAAAGTTTACTTCTACTATAACAAACGAAGAGGCTTATCTTCTTCAATCATTAAAAGAGAAATTCGGTTACAAACTTGTAAACAGTGAAGCAAAAGCACTACAAACATTTTTGAATGATTACAGCGAGATTAGCGGAACTAAACTTTACGGTTATGACCTTGAAGCGACTCATAATGCAAACTTCGTTATCTCCGTGGGAGCGGCTCTAAAGAGCGACAATCCAAATGCAAGATATGCACTAAACAACTCTATGACTGTAAACAAGGGTGCAGGATTATATTTCCATCCTCTAAAAGATCCTGTTATCGAAGGACTTGGAAAGAGTATTATGACTATGTATCATGCACCGCTTCAAGAAGAAGTCGTACTTTATCTGATACTTGATTTATTTGCTGATAAGACGAAACTGCCATCGGATATAGTTGAGTATTTGGCAACATTCCACTCGCAAAAAACTATAACAGTTGAAGAGATAATCAAAGAAGAGATTACGGAAATCGTAAAAGTTATGAAGAAAAATGAAGAGAGCGGCGAAGAAGAAGAGGTAGAAGAAGAGAAGAAAAAAATGGTGCCTAAGAAGATCTCTAAAGAGGTCGCAGTGGATGATAACCGTCTTTTAAAAATTCTAGGAGCAGATGATAAATTTATGGAAGATTTAGAGAAAAATCTTGCTAAAAAAGATACATTCGCCCTAATGGCAGGAGCAGATCTCTATACTCATCCAAACGCAAAAAATCTTGCTCGTCTTTTAGCGCTTATTGAAAAATACAGCGCATTTGAAATCACTGTTATCCCGACACTTACAAACTCGCTTGGAGTTGCGCTTATCTGCGAACTTGATGAGAAGCTGGGTTCATACACAATCGGTTACAACACAAAAGGCGATTTTACCCTTTCTGCTTTAGGCAACGGAGATCTGGATATGCCTGCTATGAATCAGCAAGAGGGAACGCTAACAAGTATAAACAAAAGAGTAAACCCTACAAATGCTGCAATAGGTTACAACGGATATGAGCTTAACGATATAGCAAATGTACTTGGTTTTAATGCCGAGAATGTAATCAACTATACGCCTATGCTTCCTTCTAACAAAGGATTTAAGGCTCAAAAATTTGACAATCTTCCTAACCATTATGAAAATGACGGTACGGAATGCCGTGGATATTTGCTTGATAATGTAGCGGTTGCAACAAGCGGCGATGAGTCGGTTGCTGCGTTTAGTGAAGATAAACTTGAGGGGACACTCATCTATCTTGCAAATCCGGTAAGACAATTCAGCGACTTTACAAACAAAGCTACTAACCTTGATGAGGTAAGCGGCGTGTACATGAGTGAAGAGTTCTTAAGCAAATCTGAACTAAATGAGGGGGATAACGTGAGAGTTAAAAATGAGAATGGCGAGATTGTTGCAAAAATCGTAAGCGACAATAAAATCAGCGGTGATATCGTACTTTTACCGACATTTGATTCTAAGATAAATTCAGAGGCACTGTTTAGCACTTACCGCTTTGCAACAGCTTCGATTGAAAGGGTGTAGTATATGGAAATGGCATATTTTATTGAGACGATAATAAAAATCGTTGTGGTTTTACTTATATTTTCTGCATTAGCGGGAATCGGAACCTACTTTGAGAGAAAGGTTCTTGCATTTATGCAACGCCGTTTAGGGCCGGTGAATGTCGGTCCTTTTGGACTCTTACAAGTTGCGGCAGACGGTATCAAGCTTTTTACGAAAGAGGATATCGTTCCTACGAATGTAGTGAGCAGAGTGTTTAAAATTGCTCCTGTTATTACTGCGGCAACGGCATTTATGGCTGCTGCGGCAATTCCTTTTTTACCGTCGTTTACACTCTTTGGATATGAAGTTCATCCTATAGTTGCTGATATCAACATCGGTATCTTGTACATTCTTGGAATCATGGGTGTCGGTCTATACGGTCCTCTTCTTGCAGGTATGGCTTCGGCAAACAAGTTTTCACTTCTCTCGGCGGCAAGGGGTGCTGCGGTGTTTATCTCTTATGAGGTTATCACGGGTCTTTCTATCTTAGCTCCGATTATGAT